>NZ_JAQKGU010000024.1 GCF_028532725.1 Desulfovibrio sp. Fe33 | reverse complement strand
AATGGTTTTGTCCAACAGCCGGAACCAGCCCTTGTAATCCACGGTCCAGACATGGTTGGGATGGTCGGGGACGGTCAATTGCCCTGGCCATTGGCGGAAACAGGCGTTGCGTTTTCTTTTTTGCCGCGTCAGCCCTTCCTCTTTCAGGATGACGGCAATGGTGCTGGGAGAGGGGGGCTTGAGGCCCCTGGCCCGGAATTCTCCGGCGATCTTGCGGGGGCCTTGGCCGGGATTCGCCTTGCGCAGGGCGACGATGGCCTCGCGCATTTCGATGGGCGTCTTGTGCGGGCACCGGCGCGGCCCACGGCTTAGCTCACAAAACCCGTGCGCTCCGTATTTGTAGAATCTGTTCAGCCACTTGTACCCCGTCTTCCGGCTGATTCCATACTTTCGGCACAGGGACGCCATCGGCTCACCCCGCAGCAACGCCTCCATAACGAAATTCCATCTCACATCCATAGGTTTCACCTCTTTCCAGGGCATGTGCACCTCCAGGCTTCCATGCCCAAAGTGTTACCCATGTTCCCGGACTAATGTGTTACCTATGTACCCGGACTGTACC
>NZ_JAQKGU010000023.1 GCF_028532725.1 Desulfovibrio sp. Fe33 | reverse complement strand
ACCTTCTCGACGCCGCCAAGCCTCTGGGCGAGCTGGCGGAGCGGTTCTACGAGCTCATGTCCTTTGGGCTGCATATGCGGCTCGTGGGCGATCCCGAAACGCTGCGGGCGCTTTCGTCCGTCCGGGACACCATCCGGAACCTGCGCAACGCGGCCGCCGTGAAGCTGGAGCAGGGACCGCGCACGGACGAGCTGGAAGGGCTGCACGAAACCCTGGACGACTATCTCTGGCAGATCGAGCAGGAGGTGTTGGTCAACGTGGACCGCACCCTGTCGCTCATGCCCGGGGACTTGGCCGAAACCCCGGACGCCCGCGACCGGCATTTCCTGGCCTGGGGGGCCGAGCAGGTTCTCCAGTCCATCGACAAGCTCGAAGTGCGCGGCCGCGACTCTGCGGGCGTGGCCCTGGCCTTCATCCTGCCCGAGGGCGCGGACCCGGAGCTGTCCCTGACCGTCGAACAGAAACTGGAACTGGCGGACCGCTGCTCCATCGGCAACGCCGACACCCGCCAGGTGCTGGTGCGCAAGCTCGCCGACGGCCGGACCGCCTGCCGCTTCCTCTACAAGGTGGCCCAGCTCGTGGGCCAGCTCGGGGACAACGGCGCGGCCCTGCGCGAATTCATCCGCAGCGACGACCTGCTCTGGACCATGTCCGCAGGATTGCAGACCCTGAACATCATCGCCCACACCCGCTGGGCGTCCAACGGCATCATTTCCGTGCCCAACTGCCACCC
>NZ_JAQKGU010000022.1 GCF_028532725.1 Desulfovibrio sp. Fe33 | reverse complement strand
GATCCGGCGGATGGGATGCTCCCGGTCGCGGAACCGCTCCACCAGGGCCGGGCCGCGCCCGAATCCCTCGGGCAGGAATTCCACTGCGCCGTCTTTCTTGAGATATTTGCCGTGCAGGGTGTTGCGCACCGAGTCCGGAGCCTCGTGGATTTCCTTCTCGATGTAGTGGGCGAATTCGCCCCGGAAGATGTCCCGCGAGAAGATTTCGATCTTCTCTTCGGCCAGCTCCACGGGTTCACCGTTGTCCAGGTACCGCGCCACGGGCACGGCGTCTGCGGGGTCGGTGTCCCTGAGGACCACGGACACGCCGCCCTGACGGTGCACTGCCACGGGGAAGGAGGAGCGGGCGCGGGCGGCCATGCCGTAGGCCTCGCTCGCCACCAGCCAGCCGTCGCGGGTCCGGCCGATGTAGAAGGACTGGCCCGACCCCTTCTGGGCCAGGAATTGGGAGTCGAAATCATTGAGGTTCTGCATGACCACGGCCAGGGAGCCCTCGCACCGCCTGAGCACGTTGCGGAACCGCTCCTCGGCGTCGCCCTTGTTCTCCACGCCCAGGTGGAAGAGCACGGGCAGGATCTTGGCGTCGGTGGAGATGGCGGGCGGGATGAGCGCGCCCTTGGCCAGGACCGATTCCTCGACCAGGGTGCGGTAGTTGTCCACGTCGCCGTTGAGCACGAACATGGTCTTTTCCAGCCCGGTGGACATGTCGCCCTCCACCAGCCCGTCCACGGGGTGGCAGTTGGGCACGGAAATGATGCCGTTGGACGCCCAGCGGGTGTGGGCGATGATGTTCAGGGTCTGCAATCCTGCGGACATGGTCCAGAGCAGG
>NZ_JAQKGU010000021.1 GCF_028532725.1 Desulfovibrio sp. Fe33 | reverse complement strand
GCCGTTGCTCAGGTTCAGGGTGAGGTCGGTCTGCGGGGCGTTGTCGACCGTGGCGGTGATGGTGGCGTTGCCGCCCTCGTCCACGGAGACGTCGCCGAGGGTCACGGTGGTGGTGTCCACGGTGTCGCTGACGGTCACGGTGGCCGTGTCGTCGGTGTTCAGATTCTCGTAGTTGCCGCCGGTCGCGGAATCGATGCCGACGGTAAAGGAGCCGCCGTCCACGTAGGGGTCGTCGCCCTGGACCGCGAAGGTGGCGCTGCCGGTGGTGGTACCGGCCGCGATGGTCACGGTCTCGCCGTTGCTCAGGTTCAGGGTCAGGTCGGTCTGCGGGGCGTTGTCCACGGTGGCGGTGATGGTGGCGTTGCCGCCCTCATCCACGCTGACGTCGCCGAGCGTCACGGTGGTGGTGTCGGTGGTGTCGCTGACCGTGACCGTGGCCGTGTCGTCGGTGTTCAGATTTTCGTAGTTGCCGCCGGTCGTGGAATCGATGCCGACGGTAAAGGAGCCGCCGTCCACGTAGGGGTCGTCGCCCTGCACCGCGAAGGTGGCGCTGCCGGTGGTGGTGCCCGCCGCGATGGTCACGGTTTCGCCGTTGCTCAGGTTCAGGGTCAGGTCGGTCTGCGGCGCGTTGTCCACCGTGGCGGTGATGGTGGCGTTGCCGCCCTCGTCCACGCTGACGTCGCCGAGCGTCACGGTGGTGGTGTCCACGGTGTCGCTGACGGTCACCGTGGCCGTGTCGTCGGTGTTCAGGTTCTCGTAGTTGCCACCGGTCGCGGAATCGATGCCGACGGTAAAGGAGCCGCCGTCCACGTAGGGGTCGTCGCCCTGGACCGCGAAGGTGGCGCTGCCGGTGGTGGTGCCCGCCGCGATGGTCACGGTCTCGCCGTTGCTCAGGTTCAGGGTCAGGTCGGTCTGCGGGGCGTTGTCCACGGTGGCGGTGATGGTGGCGTTGCCGCCTTCGTCCACGGAGACGTCGCCGAGGGTGACGGTGGTGGTGTCCACGGTGTCGCTGACGGTGACCGTGGCCGTGTCGTCGGTGTTCAGATTCTCGTAGTTGCCG
>NZ_JAQKGU010000020.1 GCF_028532725.1 Desulfovibrio sp. Fe33 | reverse complement strand
ATGGCCTCGGACTGGTTGACCAGCCAGAGCATGTAGTTGGCCAGGGACGAGGCCACCCGGGCGGGCAGGGCCGAATCCGTGGCACCGGAGGCGATCCGCTCGTTGCATTTGTTCAGCGCCACCAGGAGCTCGCCACGGTCGAAGCGGGCCGTGTCCTCAAGCATCCCGGCGATGAGGACGCGGGCCTGGCGGAAGGGCTCGGCATGGGCGTCGATGGCCTTGGCCGCCGACACGCCCCACCAGTGGCCCGCCACGGTCTCCAGCACGAAATCCAGCCCGCCGCCCACGCGGGGCACCTTGATCGTTGCCTCGGCCACGGCGTCGAAGCGGGTCTCGTCCTCGGCGCAGAACACGATGGGCGAACCGTTGTGCGCCTTGAAGATCGTGGTCTCCTTGACCGTGTCCGTGACCACCATTTCCGGCAGGTCAGAGGCCATGACCAGGGTCAGCGGCTCGGTGGACAGGTCGATGTGCTTCTTGTCCTCGGTAACGTCGCACGGAATGGATTTATAGCATAATTCCGACAGCTTGATGCGCACTTCCTGGGCGGCCACGCAGTTGGAGCCGTTGCCGACCAGCGCCCAGTAGCGGTGCACCGGCGCGAACTTCCTCGCCACCTCGGCAATGGCCTCCTTGGTCTCGAGCACCCGGTCGATGCGGCCGGGCAGGGCCTCCAGCGACTCGATCTCGCCGAGGATGGCGGGCCGGTCCAGGGTGCCGAGGATGTCGGCCAGCCACAGGGACAGCAGTTTGCCCGCCGCGATCTGCGAGTAGAACGCCTTGGTCGAGGCAACGGCCATTTCCACGTCGCGGCCGTTGGAGGTGTAGATGTACGAGTCGGATTTCTGCACCAGCGGCGAATTGCGCCGGTTGACGATGCAGTTGACCCACGCGCCCCGGTCGCGGCAGAGGTCCACCACCCGGTTGGTGTCCGTGGTGGTGCCGGACTGCGACACCGGGATCAGGAACACGTCGTCCATGCGCTCGTCGCCCATGAACCCGATCAGCTCCGAGCCGGTGTACGACTCGATGGAGATGCCCGTGGTCGCCAGGGTGCGGCGCAAAAGCTGGGCCACGGCCATGGCGGCCACGGCGGCGGTTCCCTGGCCCACGCAGATGATCCGGCGGATGGGATGCTCCCGGTCGCGGAACCGCTCCACCAGGGCCGGGCCGCGCCCGAATCCCTCGGGCAGGAATTCCACTGCGCCGTCTTTCTT
>NZ_JAQKGU010000019.1:2500-5114 GCF_028532725.1 Desulfovibrio sp. Fe33 | reverse complement strand
AAAAGACCGGGGGCTGAAATATTCCTTGGCGGCGACCTACTTTCCCACACGCTACCATGCAGTATCATCGGCGATGGAGGGCTTAACTTCCGGGTTCGGAATGGGACCGGGTGTACCCCCTCCTCCTTGGCCACCAAGAAAATTTGGCGAACTTGGAGTTCAAATATATAGTCAATAGGGGAAGAGAGAATTCCTAATCTTGTTAAATAAGCCGCACGATCTATTAGTACCGGTCAGCTGAACAACTCGCGTTGCTTACACCTCCGGCCTATCTACCTTGTAGTCTTCAAGGGATCTTCAGGGACTTGCGTCCAGGGAGAACTTATCTTAAGGCGGGCTTCCCGCTTAGATGCTTTCAGCGGTTATCCTTTCCGAACTTAGCTACCCTGCAATGCCGCTGGCGCGACAACAGGAACACCATAGGTTCGTCCACCCCGGTCCTCTCGTACTAGGGGCAGACCCTTTTCAATTCTCCTACGCCCACGGAGGATAGGGACCAAACTGTCTCACGACGTTTTAAACCCAGCTCGCGTACCACTTTAAACGGCGAACAGCCGTACCCTTGGGACCTGCTTCAGCCCCAGGATGTGATGAGCCGACATCGAGGTGCCAAACCGCGTCGTCGATGTGAACTCTTGGACGCGATCAGCCTGTTATCCCCGGCGTACCTTTTATCCTATGAGCGATGGCCCTTCCATTCGGAACCACCGGATCACTAAGACCAACTTTCGTTCCTGCTCGAGATGTCTCTCTCACAGTCAAGCTCCCTTATGCCTTTGCACTCAACGGCTGGTTTCCAATCAGCCTGAGGGAACCTTTGCAAGCCTCCGTTACTATTTAGGAGGCGACCGCCCCAGTCAAACTACCCACCAGACAATGTCTCCACACCGGATAACGGTCATGGATTAGATACCTAAGTAATAAAGGGTGGTATTTCAAGGGCGACTCCACGCATACTGGCGTACACGCTTCAAAGTCTCCCACCTATCCTACACATTATTAATCAAATACCAATGTCAAGCTGCAGTAAAGGTGCACAGGGTCTTTCCGTCCTTCCGCGGGTAACCGGCATTTTCACCGGTAATTCAATTTCACTGAGTCTCTGGTTGAGACAGCGGGGAGATCGTTACGCCATTCGTGCAGGTCGGAACTTACCCGACAAGGAATTTCGCTACCTTAGGACCGTTATAGTTACGGCCGCCGTTTACTGGGGCTTCGATTTAGAGCTTCGCTTGCGCTGACCCCACCTCTTAACCTTCCAGCACCGGGCAGGCGTCAGTCCCTATACATCGTCTTACGACTTAGCAGAGACCTATGTTTTTAGTAAACAGTCGCCCCCCCCGATTCCTGCGTCTCAAATCCGCTCACATAGCTAAATGGTCACGGAATCGAGCACCCCTTATCGCGAACTTACGGGGTCATTTTGCCGAGTTCCTTAACCAGAGTTCTCTCAAGCGCCTTGGTCTGCTCGACCCACCTACCTGTGTCGGTTTGCGGTACGGTATGCATATGCTAAACTTAGAAGCTTTTCTTGGCAGCATGGAATTAACGGCTTCTGTCAGTTTAATGACTCGGCATCACGTCTCAGGCTCGTAGAATTGCGGATTTGCCTGCAACTCAACCCTACACGCTTGCACCGGGATATCCAACACCCGGACCGTCTATCCTCCTGCGTCCCTCCTTCGCACACATACACATGTACAGGAATATTAACCTGTTTCCCATCGACTACGCATTTCTGCCTCGCCTTAGGGGCCGACTTACCCTGGGAAGATTAGCTTTACCCAGGAAACCTTAGGTTTACGGCGAATAAGTTTCTCACTTATTTTGTCGTTACTCATGCCAGCATATTCACTTCTCATTAGTCCAGCACACCTCACGGTATACCTTCATCCCATCTGAGAACGCTCTCCTACCGCTCACAGCAAGCTGTGAACCCAAAGCTTCGGTACAATGCTTAGCCCCGTTACATTTTCGGCGCAGAATCGCTAGGCCAGTGAGCTATTACGCTTTCTTTAAAGGATGGCTGCTTCTAAGCCAACCTCCTGGATGTATAAGCAACTCCACCACCTTTCCCACTTAGCATTGATTTGGAGACCTTAGCTGTTGGTCTGGGCTGTTTCCCTTTTGGCCACGGGCCTTCGCACCCATAGCCTGACTGCCACACATCATTTACCGGCATTCGGAGTTTGAAAGGGGTTGGTAACCTGGTGGGGCCCCTAGCCCTGTCAGTGCTCTACCTCCGGCAAACTAATGTGACGCTATACCTCAATATATTTCGGAGAGAACCAGCTATCACCGGGTTTGATTGGCCTTTCACCCCTATCCACAAGTCATCCAAATCGTTTTCAACCGATACTGGTTCGGCCCTCCACTTGATTTTACTCAAGTTTCAGCCTGCTCATGGATAGATCACCCGGCTTCGGGTCTAATCCGCAATACTTGGCGCCCTATTCAGACTCGCTTTCGCTACGGCTACGTCTCTAGACTTAACCTCGCATTACAGATTAACTCGCTGGCCCGTTATGCAAAAAGCACGCGGTCACGGATCAAGTCCGCTCCCACAGCTTGTAGGCACATGGTTTCAGGTTCTATTTCACTCCCCTAACAGGGG
>NZ_JAQKGU010000018.1 GCF_028532725.1 Desulfovibrio sp. Fe33 | reverse complement strand
CCCCCCCCCCCCCCCCCCCCCCCCCCCCCCCCCCCCCCCCCCCCCCCCCCCCCCCCCCCCCCCCCCCCCCCCCCCCCCCCCCCCCCCCCCCCCCCCCCGCCGGAGGCCACAAAAAAAGGAACGGTCGAAACCGTTCCTTTATATGGTTTATGTCGGTCCGTAAAGGAACTAGCGGGGGCGGACGGTGAGGACCGGGGCCTTGGAGCTCTTGACGACCTTTTCGGCCACGGAGCCGAAGAGGATGCGATCGATACCCTTGCGGCCATGGGTGCCCATGACGACCATGTCACAACCTTCAGCTTCGCTGATGGCCAGGATCTCTTCGGCGGGATAGCCGGTGACGACCTTGCCTTCCACCTTGATATCGCTGAAGTTTTCCTTGACAAAGGCGTTCATGGTATCTTCAGCACCGGTGACTATTTCGCCCACGAAACTCTCGATGGAGCTGGGCGGAACGTGGAAGCCCACATACTGGCTGAGGGAAGGCGCGACATAGAGCACCAGGACTTCCGCCCCTGCACTCTTGGCCATCATACCCGCGTAATCAGCGACCATCGGGCTGTAATCCGAGAAATCGACAGCGCACAGAATCTTCTTGATTTCGGCCATGGGTTCTCCTCCTTATGTTGTTTTCCCCGCTCAAAGCGGAAGGAAAGGATTCTTGCCTAATTCATTTATGCCTTTCCCGCTCACGATAGACAACCTTTTTCTTCTGCATTAGTGTCTATGCGAAGGAGGCCGTCTTTCGGCGAACGCGGCAGAATTTGCCGGGCCTCTCACAAAAAAAGAATAAGACTTTACAGACGGTTGTCAATACACAGGCATTGGCAGGCTTCTTGCTTTATTTAAGGCAAACCACAGGATAGGAGTTGAAGTATGAAGATCCGTCCTGATCAGATCGAGGGCGTCCAACCGGACCAAATGCAACGCCGCAACAAGGCGGGGCAGTCCGAATCGGCCTTCGGGGATTTTCTCAATCGTGAAGTGGCGCGAGGCGAAACGGCCGCCGCGCCGAACATTGCGCCGCCGCCGATCGTGAATCCCCTGCTCGCCGCCGGAGCGGTCGCCAACGTGCGTCCCGTGTCCGAAGACGGGGCCCAGGTCGCGGGTCAGGTGGAGTCCATTCTCGACAAGTGGGACGATTACGCCGCCGCTCTCGCCGACCCCGAAGCCGGACTCAAGTCCGCCTACGGCACCCTTGACGAGATCGCCGACGACGTGGCCAGCCTCAAGGCCGGACAACCGGACCTCGCGAGCACCCACCCCGGACTCAAGTCCATTGTCGACGAACTGGAAACTCTCGCCGCCGCCGAACAATTCAAGTTCAACCGCGGCGACTACGTCTAAACGCCACCGGAGCCCCGAACCTTTTCGCCCGGCCCGGCCCGCTTAAGCGGGCCGGGCCGCCTTCTTTTGGAGGACTTCCCCTTTCTCTTCGTAATGAGGAAAATCAGGGGTCGAAAGCCGCTTCGCGGCAATAGTCGGGTGATTTCGCCTCCGGCGGGCAAGGGTTCGCACCCTTGCATCCCCCTTATGCGCCTTCGGCGCAGGCTTTTTTTTAGGTTCGCGGCGTTCGGGAGAAAGGCGGGGGAGGCGAATGCATAGGTCCCCTTTTTCCCTAGCCGGAAATTCTGTTTTTCCTGGGCGTTGTCTTCACCCAAAAGACGAGCTTCTTGCCTTGATCCAGCACTGGGAATACGGGCCGCTTCGGCTCGTTGTGAAAAGAAGGCGGGAAAGCCCCGTAAAAGTGCTTGCGGATATAATCAAGACGGCATAAGTCACGCTCCTTCCGGCAGGCGATCGTATCCACGGGCCGCTTTGGCCGGATTTTTTGGGAAAGGAAAAACGGGCTACAGATCTTCCACAGGCCTGGGCATGGACTCGCCGCAGGAGCCGCGGGTCCGGCACATATTCAGAGACCTGCCCCCTTCACAATCATACGTGACCGACATCCTCCACCTGGAATTACGGCTTTTCGTTTTCCTTGGGGAGTTGGCCTGAGCGGACACCGTCCGTTCAGGCCTATATTTCAAGGAGATTGGGGATATGAATTTCCGCTGTTTTCGCCACACTCAGACTGCGGGCTACATCTTCATCATACTGGGCATCACATTCTGGAGCGGCAATTTCGTGGCCGCCCGAGGACTGGCCCAGGAGCTTCCTCCGGCCACCACCAACCTGTTGCGTTGGATATTGGCGTCCCTGATCTTCCTGCCCTTCGGCTGGCGGGCGTTGTGGCGTGAGCGAAAGGCGGTGGTGCGTCACTGGAAGGTATTGAGCCTGCTCGCGCTGACCGGCATCTCCCTTTACGATACGGCCGTCTTCCTGGCGGGGCAGACCACGGGAACGCTGAACATGTCGCTGATAGCGACACTCTCGCCGCTGCTGACCTCGCTGACGGCCCAATTCCTGTACAAGGAACGCATCGGTCATTCCATGTATTTCGGCATCGCCGTAAGCAGCTTCGGCGTGGCCTACCTGGTCACCGGCGGGCAGCTCGACCGGCTGCTGTCCCTGCACTTCGCCCCCGGGGACCTGCTCATCCTGTCCACGACCTGCATGTCCGCCGTGTACAACACCGCAGTGAGCAGGGTCGCCAAGGAATTCAGCCAGACCACCCTGTTTCTCTCCATCAGTCTGCTGGGCACCCTGTACCTCGTCCCCATGTATCTGTGGGAAACCGGAGGCCGCTTCACCGTGCCGCCGATCTCCGGCGGCGTGGCCGCGTCCCTGATCTATCTGGCGGTGCTCGCCTCGATTCTCTGCTTTCTCTTCTGGAACTCGGCGGTCCAGATTCTCGGCGCGCCCAAGGCCATGCTGTTCTATTACACCCTGCCGCCCGTCAGCGCGCTGATCGCCTGGCTCGTCATCGACGAGCCGGTCAACCGCACCCAGCTCCTGAGCGGGGCATTGATTCTTGCGGGAATATTCGTCGCGCTTTACGACGGCGCGCCCCAATCGGCCGGAAAGGGCGGCTTCAGACGGCAACACGCCATGGGCGTTGCCCAATGATGCCCAGGCAGAGCTTGATCTCGTCGTAGACAGGCTTTAGGCGACAGCGCCAACCCGCCGCTTTCCGAATCGGCCCGGCCTCGGGCAACGCCTTTTCCCGTCTACTCTCCCAGATACGCTTTGCGGATATCGGGATTTTCGAGCAGCTTCCGGGCATCGTCCTCCATGACGACGTTGCCCGTTTCCAGCACATAGCCGCGCACGGCGGCCTGGAGCGCGAGGTTTGCGTTCTGTTCGACCAGAACAACCGTAACGCCCTGCCCGTTTATCATCTTGATGATGTCGAAGATCTGCTTGACCAGAAGCGGGGCCAGCCCCATGGACGGCTCGTCCAGAAGCAGGACCTTGGGACGGCTCATGAGCGCGCGGGCCATGGCGAGCATCTGCTGTTCGCCGCCGGACAGGGTGCCGCCCAATTGCCTGCGCCGTTCGCGCAATTTGGGGAACAGCTCGAAGACTCGCTCCACGTCCTCCTTGACCCCGGCGGTGTCGCGGCGGAAAAACGCGCCCATATCGAGGTTTTCGAGCACGGTCAGGCGCGGAAAGATGCGCCGCCCCTCCGGCACCTGGCACAACCCCATGGTCGGCAGGACGTCCGGGTTCACGCCGTTGATCCGTTGGCCCTTGTACAGGACGTCGCCCGACACCGCCTTGACGATGTTGCAGACGGTCATCAGCGTCGTGGACTTGCCCGCGCCGTTGGCCCCGATGATGGAGACAACCTCGCCCTCGTACACCTTCAACGAGATGCCCTTCAGGGCCTGAATCCGCCCATACGCGGAAACCACGTTCCGCATTTCCAGAATAGGTGTTTTATCAGCCATGTATCGTTGCTCCCATCCCGTCTCCTCCGGCACATTCCGTGCTTTGCGGAGAGGGGCGGTTGTCGGTGTTCCAGGTTGCGGGCGAGGCGTTGCCGCCCCATTCGCGCGCCATGCCGGTTGCAGACAGCCTCCTCCCCTGCGGCGCGCACGGTATTCGGGAGGAAGGCGGGAGAAGGGCCATGCGGTCTTTCCCCCGGGTCATTGCGATCAGTCCGCTTCCTCCGACCGGCGGCCGACGCGCTTGGCGGGCCAAATGCCTGCCGGGCGAATCAGCATCATGAGAGTCATGACGCCGCCGAACACGAGCATCCGATACATCTCGAACTCGCGGAACACCTCGGGCAGGGCCACCAGGGCGAGGACGCCGAGGATGACGCCGGGGATGGACCCCATGCCGCCGAGAATGACCATGGCGAGCACCATGGCCGATTCCAGGAACGTGAACGACTCCGGGCCGACGAACTTCATGCGCGCCGCGAAGAACGCCCCGGCGAACCCGGCGAAGGTCGCGCCCATGGCGTAGGCCAGGAGCTTGAGCAGAAACGTGTTCACGCCCATGAGCTCGGCCGCCGTCTCGTCCTCGCGTATGGCCTCCCAGGCGCGCCCGATGCGCGAATAATTGAGGCGGTAGACCGCGATGATGGTCACGACGGCCAAACCGAGGATGACGTAGTACATGCTCGACAGCGAACGGAAATCGTAACCGAACAGCTCGGGCCGGGGGATGGACAGAATGCCGTTGGGACCGTTGGTCAGCGACATCCAGTTATTCAGGATGAGCCGGACGATCTCGCCGAACCCGAGGGTGACGATGGCCAGGTAGTCGCCGCGCATCCGCAGGGTCGGATAGCCGATGATGCAGCCCGCGATGGCCGCGACAAAGGCGGCGATGGGCAGGCAGAGCCAGAACGAAATGCCGAAGTGCAGACTCACGAGCGCGTAGGTGTATGCGCCTACCCCGTAAAAGGCTATGTATCCAAGGTCCAGCAGGCCGGCCAGGCCGATGACGACGTTCAGGCCGAGGCCGAGACAGATGTAGATAAGCACGCTGATGGCCACGTCGTGGGCGTAGCGGCCCGTAAGCAGGGGAAAGGCGATGGCTCCGGCCAGGACGATGCCCAGCAGCACCCAGTTGGGCGTCTTTTCGTAGATCGCGCCGATGAGGCCGGTGGCCTGTTTAGCGGGCGCGCCCACGGTGTCAAGATAGCCCGCCTCCTTCACCTGATAGAAGAACATGATGAAGACGGCGGCCACGGCCACATAGCCGAAGACCTTGAAGGTCGTGGCGAACTCCAGTCCGTCCGGCTTGATGCCGAGCATGGGCCACAGAAGAATGAGGAACCAGACCAGCCCGACGCCGCAGGCCAGCCACAGCCGCTTAGACTCGCGTATCGTCAACGTTCTCTCCCATAATGCCGGTGGGTTTGAAGTACAGTACGCCGATCAGGATGATGAAGGCGAAAACGTCCTTGTACTCGCCGGAAATATACCCGGCGGCGAAAATCTCGACCATGCCGATGATGAGCCCGCCGACGAGCGCGCCGGTGATATTGCCGATGCCGCCCAGCACGGCCGCGGCGAACGCCTTGATGCCCGGCACGAATCCCATGGTGTAGTTGACCGAGCCGTAATACAGCCCGACCATGATGCCTGCGGCGGCGGCCAGTCCCGCCCCGACGGCGAAGGTCAGGGCTATGATCCGGTTGGAATTGATACCGACCAGCGCCGACATGACCTTATCCTGGGCCGTGGCGCGCATGGCCCGGCCTATGCGTGTGCGGAAAACCAGAAGATTCAGCCCTACGAGCAGGAACGCGGTCACGGCCACGATGAGAATCTGCATGTAGGAGATCGAAATGGCTCCTATGGCGAACCCGCCGGAGGTGATCTCCGTGGGGTAGGCCCGGTCGTACACGCCCTGCGTCAGCATGAGCCCGTTTTGCAGGAAGATGGACATGCCGAGCGCGGAAAGCAGCGCGGCCAGTCGCGAGGCCTGCCGCAGCGGCTTGTAGGCGAGCTGCTCAACGGCCATGGCCAGCAGGGCGCAGTAGCCCATGGACAGGACCAGGGAGATGGCCAGGCAGGCGTATGGATGCAGCCCCTGCGAAGAAAGATAGGAGATCAGGATCACGCCCATGTAGCCGCCCGCCGCGAAGAATTCACCGTGGGCGAAGTTGATGAGCTGAATGATGCCGTACACCATGGTGTAGCCCAGGGCGATGAGGGCGTAGACGCCGCCGAGCGTGATGCCGTTGATGAGCTGTTGGAGAAAAAAGTCCATATTTTTCCAGTGTCCGGGGTCCCGCGTCGGCGGGACCCCGGTTGGTTAGACGGATTGAGGCCTAGTACTTTTCGCCGGTCAGGGAGTTCCAGTAGGGCATGAACTTGCCGTCCTGGACCTTGTACACGGTGTAGTTGGAGCCGGAGTCGCCGTTCTCCTGGTAGTTGATCTGCTTGGAAGCGCCGGTGAAGTCGAGCTTCAGCAGCTCTTCGCGGACCTTGGCGGGATCGGTGGTGCCCGCGGCCTTGACGGCCATCAGGTACGCGGTGGCGGAGTCAAAGGAATAGGCGGAGTACGCGCCCGGCTCGTTGCCGGTCAGCGCCTTGTACTTGCTCTGGAACTCCTTGAACTTCGGGGCGTCCTTGTCGATGGCGCCGAAGGTGCAGTACATGCCCTCGGAATCGGCCTTGGCGATCTCGATGAGTTTGGGATGGTAGACGGCGTCCTGGCCCATGAGGATGGCGGTGATGCCCATGCGCTTGGCCTGGATGACCATGAGCGCGCCGGTGGCGGAGTTTTGCAGGGAGATGTAGAACAGATCGGGATTAGCTGCCTTGACCTTGGTCAGCACGGCGGAATAGTCCTTGTCGCCCTGGTTGACGTGGTCGTGCTCCAGGACGTTGATGCCCGCGGCGGTGGCGGCGGCGGCCACGCCTTCGGCCAGCCCCTGGGAGTACGTGGTCTTGTCGTCCACGATGAAGATGCTCTTCACGCCCTCGACGCTCTGCATGAACTTGACGGCGGCCGGGGCCTGATGGTCGTCACGCCCGCAAGTGCGGAACATGTAGGGCAGGCCGCGCTCGGTGACTTTCGGGTTGGTGGAGGCCGGGGTCAGCATGATGATGTTTTCCTCGGCCAGGGTCTCGGAAGCAGGGATGGTCGAGCTGGAGCAGTATGCTCCGACCACGGCCGCGACCTTCTCGTTGATCAGCTTGTTGGCTGCGGCGACGGCCTGTTTCGGATCGCAGGCGGTGTCCTCGGAAACTATCTCGATCTTGGAGAAGCCGGGAATGCCTCCAGCCTCGTTGAAGACCTCGACGGCGATTTCCGCGCCCTGGCGGATATCGTTGCCGTCGGCGGCATAGGGGCCGGTCAGCGGCGACATGGTGCCGATCTTGAGGACCTGATCGGCCTTCTTCTCTTCGCCGCCGCAGCCCGCGAGGAGCAAGCCCAGAGCGAGCATGGCCACTGCGAGTACCAGTAAACGTTTCATAACCACTCTCTCCATTCGTTGCGGTTCAGCCAGCCTCTCTTACTGGCCCAAATATGCCTCGATCACGTCGGGGTTCCGCTGAATTTCCTCAGGCCGCCCCTCGGCGATCATTACACCGTGGTCAAGCACGACGATGCGGTTGCAGATGCCCATGACGACCTTCATGTCGTGCTCCACCATGAGCACGTTGATGCCAAGGTCGGTTATCCGGCCGATGGATTCCATGAGTTCCTTGGATTCCGCCGGATTCAGCCCGGCGGCCGGTTCGTCGAGCAGGATGGTGTGCGGCTCGCTGGCCAGGGCGCGGGCGATCTCCAGCCTGCGCTGATGGCCGTAGGGCATATTGGAGGCCACCTCGTCGGCCCGGCGGCCCAGCCCCATGAAATCCAGCGCCTTCTGCGATTTCTCGATGATCCGCGCCTCCTCCCGCCGCTGGCCGGGGCTGCGCAGAATGGCGCCCGCAACGCCGCATTTCGACCGGCTGTGCTGGGCGACCATGCAGTTTTCCAGCGCGGTCATGTTCTGAAAGAGGCGGATGTTCTGGAAGGTGCGGGCGATGCCCATGGACAGAACCTGGTACGGCCGCATCCCGGTGATTTTCGTGCCGTCGTAGGAAACCGAGCCGCTGGACGCCTTGTACACGCCGGTGATGACGTTGAAGACCGTGGTCTTGCCTGCCCCGTTGGGGCCGATCAGTCCCACGACCTCGCCCTCGGACACGGAAAAGGCCACATCGGTCAGCGCCTGCAAGCCGCCAAAGCGGACACAGATGTCGTCTAGAATGAGATTTGCCATATCAACCCAATAAAATAGAAGGAATCCCCCGCCATGAAAAAAGAGTCGATTCCCTTTCCGCGCTTCAGTCCCATGAAGTGGCGTTCATTTCGGGATTAGACGTAACTTCTTACCTTATCTGGGTAAAAAAGTCTAACTCACGGCCTATTTCTTATTCATCAGTGGGAAATTTGGCGAATCTGAAATAATTGTGAATTTAGTTCTCCCGCAGGGCGTCATTACGGAATCTATACTGTGTTTTGGTGTGAATTCGTGACTTCCGAAGGCAATCATGCCAAGGTGTCGAATGCATCCCCGACGCTGCGACATACGCAGCTCCATCGACCAAATAGGGAAAGGAGATCAACAATGGCGAAAACCATACTCATCACCGGCGCCACCGCCGGTTTCGGCCAGGCCATGGCCCACCGTTTCGCGGCCGAGGGCTGGAATCTTGTCATCACCGGCCGCAGAGCCGAACGGCTGGAAGACATCAAAGCCGCCCTCGCCCCCGCCAAGGTGCATACCCTGGCCTTTGACGTCCGCGACCGCGAGGCGTGCGAACAGGCCGTGAAATCCATCCCCGATGAATTCGCGGCCATCGACGTCCTGGTCAACAACGCGGGCCTGGCTCTTGGCCTGGAGCCTGCCCAGGCGTGCAACCTGGATGATTGGGAGGCCATGATCGACACCAACATCAAGGGCCTGACCTACATGACCCGCGCCATCCTGCCCGGCATGGTCGAACGCAACCGGGGCCATGTAGTCAACCTCGGCTCCGTGGCCGGGACCTACCCCTACCCCGGCGGCAACTGCTACGGCGGCACCAAGGCGTTCGTGAACCACTTTTCCAAAAACCTGCGCGCCGACCTCCTCGGCACCAAGGTCCGCGTGACCAACATCGAACCCGGCCTGTGCGAAACCGAGTTCTCCGTTGTCCGCTTCAAAGGCGACAAGGCCGCCGCCGACAAGGTTTACGAAGGAACTCAACCCATCACCCCCGAAGACATAGCCGAATGCGTTTTCTGGACCACCAACCTGCCCCCGCACGTCAACATCAACGCCCTCGAAGTCATGCCCGTGCAGCAGGCTTTCTCCCCATTCGCCATCTCTCGCGACAAGTAGTCGCCTCCGGCGGCCGGGGGAAGGAGAGGAAAAACCCTTTGAAAAGGGTTCTGTGCAACCAGGAACATGGGTAACACTTCTGCCCGGGAACATAGGTAACACTTTTACCGTTTCTGTTTCGGCT
>NZ_JAQKGU010000017.1 GCF_028532725.1 Desulfovibrio sp. Fe33 | reverse complement strand
CCAGGCTTCCATGCCCAAAGTGTTACCCATGTTCCCGGACTAATGTGTTACCTATGTACCCGGACTGTACCTTTTCCTTCCCCTTCCCCCGGACCCCCAACCCCTTCCTTTCCTAAACTTTTTAGCGCCGCTTCGCGGGGTGATACCGAGCTGAGAACGTATTTTCATCAGCCCATTAGTAGCCAATTCTCGACAACCAAGACGCCCCGGTTTTATCCTCCCCCGCCGAAGGCACACAAAAAGTTCTGGAGGGGGAGTCCAGAGGGGGAACCTCTCTCAAGAGGTTCCCCCTCTGGCCGCCGGAGGCAACCACGAAAAAAGGCCCGATCTCGCAGGAGACCGGGCCTTCTTTTTAGTGCGGGTATGCCGCTACGCCAGCTTGGCCTTGATGGCGGCGGCGAGCTGCTTGCCGTGTTCGTAGCACTTGCCGAGCACGTCGTGATCGGGGACGAACTGGGTCTTGATCGGGTCGAAGACTTCCATGTTCATGTCTTCGAGCCACTTGGTCAGGATCTTCACGCATTCACCGGACCAACCGTAGGAGCCGATGGCGGAGCCGATCTTGTTCTGCGGCCGCAGGCCCTTCATGTAGGTCAGCATGTCGGCCATGAGCGGCAGGATGCCGTTGTTGTGGGTCGGGGAGCCGACGATCACGGCGGCGGCGTCAAAGACCTCGGCCATGACATCGGAGTGATGGTTGTTCTTCATGCACATGACGCGCACGGACACGCCCTCGTCGGCCAGACCGGAAGCGATGGCCTCGGCCATCTTCTCGGTGGAATGCCACATGGTGTCGAAAACGATGACCGCCTTGTTCTTGGGCTTCTGCTCCGCGAACTCCTGGTACTTGTTCATGGCCCAGGCGCAGTCGTCTCCACGGAACATCAGGCCGTGGTCCGGGCAGATGGTGTCGATCTCCAGGCCCATTTCCTTGATGGCGGCCAGGGTCTTGATGACCACGGGAGAGTACGGCAGGACGATGTTGGCGTAGTAGTTGGCCATCAGCTCTTCCAGGCGGTAGCGGTCGACCTGGTCGGCCCAGCGCTCGGAGGTGGCCCAGTTCTGTCCGAAGGCGTCATTGGTGAAGACCAGCTTCGCTTCGGGGCAGTAGGTCAGCATGGAGTCCGGCCAGTGGAGCATACGGGTTTCGATGAAGTGAAGGGTCCGCTTGCCGAGCTTGATCTCGGTGCCGGTGGGCACGACCTCGACGGGCCAATCCTTGTACTTGAAGTGGGCCATCATGGACTTCTGGCCCATGGGGGAGGTGTAGATCTTTTCGGGCTGGTATTTTTCCACGGCCAAGGCCAGGCTGCCCGCGTGATCGGGTTCCAGGTGGTTGATGACGAAGTAGTCGATCTTCCGGTCGCCGAGCACCTGGGCGACGTTGCACTGGAGGGTTCCCCAGAACTCTTCGGCCACGGTGTCGACCAGGGTCACCTTCTCGTCCACGATAAGAAAGTTGTTGTAGGTGGTGCCCTTGTGCGCTTTGGAATAGCCGTGGAAGTCGCGGCGGTTCCAGTCGACCGCACCGATCCAGTGGATGCCGTCCTTGATTTCAACAGGTCTCATTATCTTTTCTCCACATTGAGCAAGCGCTCAACTGCTGCGGTAAAAAAAGGAGCGCGGACCGTGGGTGCGCGCTCCATGCCCACGATGAGGGCCGAAAATTAATCCTCGGGTACGAAGCTGTCCTTGCCCGCGCCGCAGACGGGACAGGTCCAGTCGTCGGGCAGATCTTCGAACTTGGTGCCGGCCGGGATGTCGGAGTCGGAATCACCCTGGGCCGGGTCGTACACATAGCCACAAATCTCGCACACGTATTTCTGCATGGGATCAGTCTCCTTTTGATCGGGTATATTTGCAGCAGCGGCGGCCGCTGTCAACTTTTCGGGATCGGTTTCAACTGGCAATTCACAGTCGGATTTGGTGGAACCCGGACCGGCCAGGGGGCGAAAGCATTTCTTGGTCCCGCCGCAGATGGGGCATCGCCAATCGTCGGGCAAGTCTTCGAACTTGGTTCCCTTGGGGATTTTCCCCTTTCGGTCCCCCTTGTCCGGGTTATAGATGTAGCCGCAATTAACGGTCTGACACTGATACATCTCTTCGGGCAGGGCCATAATGCCTCCTGGGATTGGAAGGGGCGGGCCTTTAAGCCCGCCCCCTTTCATGTTCATTCACGCGCTCGTTGAGCGCGAAACGATTGTCCGCGATTAAGCGGTAGCGGCCCACAGGCCGTGGAGGTTGCAGTATTCGCGGGCCTTGAGCTCGCCGGACAGGCCGCAGATGCAGAACTCGGCTACGGGGGCGTCGCCGGGCTTGAGCATCTTGGTCAGGACCACGTCGCCCACCTGGAGCTCGATCCACTCGATGTAGTGCTTTTCCTCCATGGGATGCGCCACGGAACCGACCTTAACGGTGACCTTGTCGCCGTCCTTTTCGATGACGGGAACGTGCTTTTCCTTGGCGGCGTCAACGGTATTTTCGGACATCAGCACCATCTCCTCGCCGCAGCAGACCAGGTCGCCCGCGCCTTCGTGAATGGCCATGACGATATTGCCGCAGATATTACACTTGTACACTTCGCCCAATTTGATAGCCATGTCGAATCCTCCTTGGATGACTTGATTCTTACCAGTTGGTGTCTTTGATTTCGAAATGGGCCTGGGGATGGTCGCAGGCCGGGCACTTCACGGGAGCGGTGGAGCCCTTGTGGTTGTAGCCGCAGTTCTGGCACCGCCAGACGATCTCCTCGTCCTTGACGAAGACATGGTCGGTCTCGATGTTGTTGATGAGGGACTTGTACCGCTCCTCATGGTAACGCTCGGCGACGGCGATGTTCTCCATGACGGCGGCGATCTCGTTGAAACCCTCCTGGCGGGCGACCTTGGCGAAATCGGGGTACATCTCGGAGTACTCCTCATGCTCACCGGCGGCGGCCGCCTTCAGGTTGTCCAGGGTTGAGCCGATCACGCCGGCCGGAAAGGTGCCGGTGATTTCGGCGGTGCCGCCCTCCATGAACTTGAAAAGCCTTTTGGCGTGCTCCTTCTCATGGCCCGCGGTCTCCTCGAAAATCTTGGAGATCTGCACGTACCCTTCTTTTTTGGCTACGCTGGCGAAGTAGGTATATTTGTTGCGAGCCTGGGACTCGCCGATGAATGCGTACAACAAATTCTTTTCGGTCTGGGTTCCTTTCAGAGACATTTTTCCTCCTTACGGAATAGTTCGCGGGTTTTCAGATTCACCATGAACCTTACACAAAAATACGCCTGTTGTCGTATTTTTGTGTGAAAAGCACGTGGAGTTCAGCTTATGTAAATATTTTCCTGCCAACTCATTTGGTTAGTCACAATCTAGGAATTATTCCTATCTGTAGGTTTGTGCCCTGTCAAGCGCCAAATGGACAGCTACCAATATAAATAAAGCCGGTTACCCCATGAGGCAACCGGCTTCACAATCTTTGAGCAGATATTTGGCGAAAAAACTATTGTCTGGCGGCCTGGCACCTGGGGCAGATGCCAACGAATTCCACGTTGGTGTTCAAAATTTTGTAGCCGCTGGTGCAGGTGTCGGGGATGGTAGGGATATCGATTTCGCAGTCCACGTCGACTACGGCGGTGCATACCTCGCAACGGATGTGAGGATGAGGCTCAGGGGTGCCGTCAAACCGCTTCTGTTCGCCGGGCGCACCCAATTTGAGGACCAGGCCCTTGGTCGCCAGAAACTCCAGATTCCTGTAGACTGTGCCCAAACTGATCCTCGGGATGATCTTGCGCACCATGTCATAGACCTCGTCGGCCGTGGGATGCGTCTTGACCTTACGCAACTCTTCCAGAATCACTTTCCGCTGCTTGGAAAGCCTGAAACCCATTTCTTGAGCCATGGATATCCTCCATCTTTGATAACAATTACTATTCCCCTAGCCCGTATCTGTCAAGAGGAATCCGTGCAAGCGGAATTACGGGTCATTAGCTCAGAAAACTGATTACTGCAAATGTTACGACCAGGGATTCCCCGCAGGGGCGTTGCACGGTTGCACCGATTTCCGCCCGGCCGGGCGGCATCGTTATTGCGCGAAATCACCGGGAAATTGCGCGCAAAAGAAAAAGGGCCCGGCATAAGCCGGGCCCTCACAGTATCTTTGCGTTGCCTATTTCCTGAACTTGGCGACCAGTCCGGCAAGCTCCCCGGCCAGTTCCGAGACCTCCTGAATGCCCTGATTGGACTCGCGGATCCCGGACAGGACTTCCTGGGACAGCTTGTTGATCTGGGTCACCCGATTATTGATCTCGTCCGAAGTCGCTGACTGCTGCTCTGCCGCAGTGGCGATGCCGTTGACCATCTCCGCGATGGAGTCGGAGTGGCGGACGATTTCGTCGAGTACGCCGCCCGCCTCCTGGGCCATGCCGGAGGTGTTGACCACGCGCTGCTTGACGGCATCCATTTCCTTGACCGCATTCGATGTGGACTGCTGAATCAGGGAAATCGCGCCCTCCACCTCCTTGGTGGCATCCATGGTCTTTTCGGCCAGCTTGCGCACTTCGTCCGCGACCACGGCGAAACCGCGCCCGGCGTCGCCCGCCCGGGCCGCCTCGATGGCCGCGTTGAGCGCCAGGAGGTTGGTCTGGTCCGCGATGTCGTTGATGACGGCCATGACCTGCCCGATGTTCTCGGCCCGGCTGGACAGCGAGGCCAGCGCCTCCGCCAGCTTTTCGGTGATGTCAGCCACGGAGTTGATCTCCTCCACGGTCTTGCCCACCACCACGCCGCCCGAGGCAGCCACCTTGTTGGCCTGGTCAGAGGCCTCGGCGGTCTCGGCCGCGTTCCTGGCCACTTCAAGCACCGTCGCGTTCATCTCCTCCATGGCCGTGGCCACCTGGCCGGTCTGGTTCGCGGAGGTGTCGACGCCGTTTGCGAGTTCGTCCATCCGCGAAGAGAGGATATTGGACGCCTCGTTGAGCTTGTTGGCCACCTGGGTGACTTCGTTGGCCACCACAAGGAGTTCCTGCCGCTGGGATTCGATGTTCTTCTTGTCCGCTTCCTCGCGCGTCAAATCGATGAGCACGCATATGACGCCGACGGTCTGGCCCTCGGCATCCTTGAGCGGAGACGCCTCGAACAGAAGCGGGAACACGGTGCCGTCGCTGCGCGTGAACAGGAACCGCCCCTGGAGCGGCTCGCCCAGCGCGATAACCTCGCCCGCGTTGCAGGTGGACCCGTCCTCGGATTCACAGGCGAACACGTCCTGCACCCGACGTCCCTTGAGCTCGTCCTCGGTCAAATCGAGGATAGCCTGCAACGGCGGGTTGACGAATTGCAAGGTCTGGTCGGCATCGGTCACGAAAAGCGGGACCACTATGCCCCCGAGCACGGACTGGTTGTACTGAAGCTGATCCTTGATCCGATTGACCATGGAGCTGAGATAACGGGACAGGGACCCCAGCTCATCGGTCCCGGCCACCTCGAAACGGGCGTCCAGGTTGCCGTGAGCCACATCCTCGGCCGTGGAGGCGATGGAGGTGATCTTATTGACGACGGCCCGGCGCATGAACACGATCAGCGCGGCCAGAAGAGCCAGGACGCCGATCACGGATATGCCCGCCGACCGTATCTGGTTTTCCCTCAGCGCACCGTACTGCGGGCTCACGTCAACGGCCACGACCATTGCGCCGAGAATTTCCCGGCTCCTGCCGTGGCAATGATAGCAAAACGGATTGTTCTCGATGGATTTGACCTCGACGAAATGCCGTTTGCCGTCGATTTCCTTCAGGTCTCCCTCGGCTATTTTTTCCTCAAGCCCTTTGGCCACCATCTCGGGCACTCCGGCCTCGGATCGCGCGTCGAATATCTTTTCCCGTATGGAGCCGGACTCGGTGGAATAGGTGATCTCGCCCTTGTAGTCGGTCAGGTAGACCTTGATGTCCGGGTACCGCTCGGCCATCTGAAGGAATTTGATTTCGGTGCCGTCGTTGTCCCCCTTGGACATGGGGTCTTCGATGGCAATGTAGAGCATGTCCGCCACCCTCTCTGCGGCCAGGGCCACTTCCTTCAACGTGTGATCTTTGGTTGAGATGGAGCTGTAGGCGAACAACCCGGCAAAGGCCAGGATGGTCAACAGAGAGGACAGGACGATGAGCTTGACTCCCAGGGAGCGGGTGATGAAATTATCCATTACCGCCTCCTAGTGCGCCCCGCCGTGCAACAGCGGCTTGAAGTCAAACGCGTCGACCCGTTCCGGATTGTGACAGACCTGGCAGTCGTCGAGGCTCAGGTCGTACTTGATGAGGTCCCGGTCGCCCCCGGACTCAACGTGATCGTAGCCCGGGCCGTGACAAACTTCGCACCCGGCCTCGGCCATGCCCGGGGTCTTCTCGAAATCGACAAAGCCGCCCGGCCGGCCGACACCGGTCATATGGCAGCCATAACACTCCTGAAGCTCCTCCTTGGTCAAATCGTCCATCATCATCCTGACGGACTCCCCGGAACGCGCCTTCTTGGCGAATTTCTTGAAGTTCCCATACTCCTGGTCGTGACACTCACTACAAGCCTCCGACCCCACGTACCGACCCGAGTTTGCCCGCCCCGCATCGGTCATGGCCGCCAATACGACAAAGGCTGCCAGCGACAACGCGCAGCAGCCTTTGATCAAAACAGATCTCTTAAGCATTAACCAACCCCCATTACTAAAAACGCGATGCCACAACCAGCCGGACACCCTAGACCCGGCTGATAAATACGCCGTCACCATAGAGAATTATTCACTTTTGGTAAAGGCGAGACACCAGGGAGTTGTGTTTAAAAACCAATTACCAGGCCAGGGTCTCCTTGAAGGCGGCAGCCAACTCCGCCACTTCGGCGTCCAGGACCTTCCGACCGGCCAGGGAAGCGGCCAGGGACGAAGAATCAGAGACATTGCCGATGCAGGCGAAGGTCTGTCCGGCAAACAGGGTTTCGAACCGTTCGCGATCAGCCGGGGCCACGGAGACCAGCAGACGGCTGGCCGATTCGGCATACAGCAGGCCGGTCAGATTCAGCTCCCCGCAGGCCGGGACCTTGTCCAGATCAACGCTCACGCCGAGCCGACCGCCGATGCACATTTCAGCCAGGGCGACGCCCAGGCCGCCGTCGGAGCAGTCGTGGCAGGCGGTAATCAGCCCTTCCTGCGCGGCCGCGAACACGGTCTCGTAGCGGCGCTTCGCGGAAACCAGGTCCACCTGGGGAACACGGGCGTCGGAGAAGCCGAGCTGATCGGCTATTTCGCTGCCTCCCATCTCCGGCCGGGTCAGGCCGAGGACGTAAACCAGATCGCCAGGCTTCTTGAAGTCCGAGGTCAGGCACTTGTTCACGTCCGGGATGACGCCGATGACCGAGAAGAGCACGGTCGGCGGAATGGAAATCTTCCGGCCGCCGCCCTTGTAGTCGTTCTTCATGGAGTCCTTGCCGGATACGCAGGGCACGCCGAAGCCGAGGCAGTAATGAGCCAGCGCCTGGTTGGCGCGGACCAACTGGGCCAGCTTGTAGTGGCCGTCAGGGGTGGACTCGGACTGGACCGGGTCGCACCAGCAGAAGTTGTCCACGCCCGCCATGTAGTTGACGTCGCCGCCGACGGCCACGGCGTTGCGCACGGCCTCGTCGATGGCGTTGGCCATCATCCAGTAGGTGTCGTAATCCGAGAATTGCGGACAGATGCCGTGGGAAACAACCAAGCCACGATCGGAGCCGTATTCAGGCCGGACCACGCCAGCATCGGACGGGCCGTCGCCGAGCACGCCGACCATGGGCTTGACCGCGGACTTGCCCTGGACCTCATGGTCGTACTGCCGGACCACGTATTCCTTGGAGCAGATGTTCAGCCTGCCGAGCATATCCTTGAGCAGGCCGTTCTGGTCCTCGGGCACGGGCGTGGCGTCCTGGGCGATCTCGGGCCGCCGCCAGACGGCCTTGAGCTCCATCTGCGGCACGCCGTTGTGCAGGAAGTCCATGTCGAGATAGGTGACCATCTTGTCGCCGTAGCGGACCAGGTACTTGCCGGAGTCGGTGAAGACGCCGAGCGCGGTGGACTCCACATCCATCTCCGCGCTGAGGCGCATGAATTCGTCGAGCTTTTCGGGCGGCACGGCCATGGTCATGCGCTCCTGGGCCTCGGAGATGAGGATTTCCCAGGGACGAAGGCCGTCGTACTTGAGCGGAGCCTTCTTCAGGTCCATGTCGAAACCGCCGGAATCCTCGGCCATCTCGCCCACGGAGGAGGACAGACCACCCGCCCCGTTGTCTGTGATGGCGTGATACAGGCCGAGATCGCGGGCGCGCATGAGAAAATCGTACATCTTGCGCTGGGTGATGGGGTCGCCGATCTGGACCGCGGTGGCCGGACTGCCCTCATGCAGTTCCTCGGAAGAGAAGGTCGCGCCGTGAATGCCGTCCGCGCCGATACGGCCGCCGGACATGACGATGACGTCGCCGGGCAGGGCGAGCTTCTCGTGGGAAGGCTGACCCGCGACCGTGACCGGCATGGTGCCGATGGTGCCGCAGTAGACCAGCGGCTTGCCGAGATAGCGCTCGTCAAAGACGATGGAGCCGTTCACCGTGGGAATGCCGGACTTGTTGCCGCCGTGCTCCACACCCTCGCGCACGCCTTCGAACACCCGGCGGGGATGCAGCAGCCTGGGCGGCAACTCACCCTCGTGGAACGGGGACGCGAAGCAGAAGACATCGGTGTTGCACAGAAGATTTGCGCCCATGCCGGTGCCCATGGGATCGCGGTTCACGCCCACGATGCCGGTCAGGGCTCCGCCGTAGGGATCGAGGGCCGACGGGGAGTTGTGGGTCTCCATCTTGACGCACACGTTGGTGGTCTCGGAGAACCGGATCACGCCCGCGTTGTCCTTGAACACGGACAGGCAGTAGTCCCCGCCCTCGCGTCCGGCCGCATTGCGCTGGCGAATGTACTTGGTGGAACCCTGGATGAAGGTCTTGTACAGGCTCGAATATTCGACGGTCTTGCCGGTTTCGGCATTCTCGTATTCGATCCGGGCCGAGAAAATCTTGTGCTTGCAGTGCTCGGACCAGGTCTGGGCCAGGACTTCGATCTCGGCGTCGGTGGGATCCGCGCCCAGCCCGGCCTTCTCGCGGTCGGCCCGGACGGCCGGGTCGGCGAAATAGGCGCGGATGTCGTGCAGCTCCCTGAGCGACAGGGCCAGCGTGTTGGACCTGGAGAAGTCCATCAGTTCCTCATCCGACATGGAAGCCAGCGGGACGGTGGCCACCGCGTCGGAAGCCTGGCCCGTGACGCGGGCGGCCTTGGCCTCGAATCCGGGATTCGCGGCCCACTCGGCGGCGGACTTGTATTCGAAGCGCTGAATGAGTTCGTTGGCGAGCAGGTCCTTGGCGATGCGGCCCGCGCCCGCCTTGTCCAGATCGGCCTGGATCAGGTATTGCCTGGACGTATAGACCTTGGCGGACTCGCGTTCCGCCCTGGACAGGCCCAGGACGACGCCGAGCGTCTCACGGGCGGTGCGGCCCTCGTTGTCGGTCACACCGGGCCTGAAGCCCACCTCGATGATCCAGTCGAAGTCGCGAGCCAGGGGCTCGAGCGAAACCTCGTGCAGAACAGGATCATGCAGGGCGGCGCGTTCCAGGACCAGGTCGACCTGCTCCGGGGTCACGCCCTCAAGGGTGAAGACGTTGACGATGCGGACATCCTTCACGTCCATGCCGAGTTCGCTCCTGATCTTGCGGGCGACCCTCTCGCCCAGCACGTCCCGGACGCCTTCTTTCAGTCCAACGATCACACGACAAAGCATATCTGGTCTCTCCTATCGATATGAAAAAGCGGAAGGCCGGTCTCCGTGCGGGGGTGACCGGCCTTGAAAATCACTTGGTTCGGGTCAACACGTAATCCGCGGCCTGCCTGAGCACGGCCAACTCTTCGCCGGGTTCGAACCCGACAAGACAGTTCTTGGCCCTCTCGACGTAGAGGGCGGCCTCTTCGCGGGTCTTCTCGGAATAACGCCCCTCCCGGACCCGGTCCAGGATGTCGAGGCTGGCCGCCTCGCTCAGGGTTCCGTCGCGCAGGGCCGCGATCAGGGTCCCGGCCTCGGCCTCGTCGCCAGCCTCCAGAAGGAAGATGAGCGGCAGGGTTAGCTTGCCCTCCTTGAGGTCGCCGCCCTCGGGCTTGCCCGTCTCGGAAGTGGGCGAGGCGTAATCCAAGGCGTCGTCCACCAACTGGAAGGCTATGCCCACATTCAGGCCGAACTCGCCGGCTGCGTCCTCCTGCTCCCGGGTGGCGCCCGCCAGGGCCGCGCCGCACCGGCAGGCGCACTCGATGAGCCGCGCGGTCTTGCCGATGATGATGCGCATGTAGGCTTCGCGATCCAGCGACGGATCGCGGGAAAACTCTATCTCCTCGATCTCTCCCTCGGCCGTCTCCATGATGCCCTTGGCCAGCAGCCAGGACAGGCGGGGGTTGCCGTAACGCGCCCCCATCTCGTTGGCCAGGGCGAGCAGGGCGTCGCCAGCCAGGATGGTCTCGGTCCGGCCGAAGACGAGGTGGGCCGCCTCCCGGCCGCGCCGCAATTCGGCGTCGTCCAGGTAGTCGTCGTGCAGCAGTGTGGCGGAATGAAGAAGCTCCAGGGCGCAGGCGATGGCGTGATGGTCGTTCCCGCCGTAGCCCAGCGCGCGGGCGAACAGGAGCGTGAGCATCGGGCGGATGCGCTTGCCGCCGGACCCGATGATGTGCTTGGCAACGTCCCGGACCAGCCCGTTGAGCTGGTCGGCCTCTTTGTCGAGAAAATCATTGATTCCGGGAAGTTCCCGTTTGAAATACCGCAGAAGTTCGTCCATATTGTGCGTACTATGTCAGGTTGCGGGTTGCGGGGCAAGCCCCGTATTACGCGGCGAAAAGCGTGTCCGCCGCCCCCTTGAGCGACCGCAGCGCGCCCTTCAGGTCCCAGTCCTCGGGTTCGCGGGAACCCACCAGGTTGGAGATGGTCCGCACCTCCAGGAATGGCAGCTCCCTGAGGGCTGCGGCATAGGCCGCGGCGAAGCCCTCCATGTTTTCCATCTGGCCGTTGCAGAAAACCTTGAGCCAACCGGCCCGCTCCGGGGTGCCGGTCACGCCGGACACGGTCACGCTCGACGCGCGCGTCCAGCCGTCGCCCAAAACCAGGCCCATGCGGGAGGCGTCGCGGACCGGCGAAAGCTTGACCCGGTTCCAGATCTTCCGGCCTTCGGCCTCGCCCTGGGCAAAACCGATCCCCTTGGGGTCGGCCGCGCCATCCTCGTTCAGCAGGCCATACTCGGGCCAGGTTTCCCGCCAGGCGAAACAGACGCTTCCCTTGGGCGTTTCACCAAGATCGTATCCCCCGGCGATACCGAGGTCCACCACTCCGTCCACGTCTTCACGGCTCATCCAGCTCCCGGCGCACAGGGCCGTATTGACCAGTCCCACGCCGGTCACGCCCAGCAACAGCTCGCGGCCGCCCACTGCGTGCACGGCCGTCCCGCCGAAAGCCACGGCGGGCGCGTCCGGAAAGGCGGCCCGCATCTCGTTGGGCGTGGCGGTCATGACCAGAAGCATGAGCCGACCCTACAGCCGCCAGTAATCGACGGCTTCGGCCTCAAGCTCGGCCCGGTCGAAAAAGCCCTTCACGTCCACCACCAAAGCCTTGTCCGGATCGGCGAACCAACCCTTGATGTCCTTGGCGGAGAATTCCTTGTAGGCATCGTGGGACACGGCCAGAATCAGGGCGTCCAGGCCACGGAACTCGTCCAGGGAGCGCAGGGTCACACCCAGCTCATCGTGCGCCTCGTCGGGATCGGCCTGGGCGTCGTGCACCAGCACTTCCACGCCGTAGTCCTCAAGCTCGGCCAACACGTCCACCACGCGGGTGTTGCGCAGGTCCGGAACGTTCTCCTTGAAGGTCAGGCCGAGCACGCCCACGCGGGCGCCCATGATCTTGCAGTCGCTCTTGATGAGCCGCTTGATGGTCGCCTCGGCAATGAACTTGCCCATGTTGTCGTTGATCTCACGGCCCGCCAGAATGACGTGGGGGTGCAGCCCCAGGGCCTGGGCCTTGAAGGTCAGGTAGTACGGGTCCACGCCGATGCAGTGCCCGCCCACCAGGCCGGGCCGGAACGGAAGGAAATTCCACTTGGTGCCCGCCGCTTCGAGCACGTCCAGGGTGTCGATGCCCATGGTGTCGAAGATGAGCGCGAGCTCGTTCATGAGCGCGATGTTCAGGTCGCGCTGGGTGTTCTCGATGACCTTGGCGGCCTCGGCGGTGCGGATGTTCGCGGCCAGATGCGTCCCGGCCTTGACCACGGTGCCGTAAACCTGCTGGAGCAGCCTGCCCGTGGGTTCGTCCTGTCCGGCCACGACCTTGGTGATGGTCTCCAGCCGGTGGACCTTGTCGCCGGGGTTGATGCGCTCGGGCGAGTAGCCCACGCAGAAATCCTCCCCGCACTTGAGGCCGGACTCGGCTTCAAGGATGGGCACGCAGACCTCCTCGGTCAGGCCCGGATAGACCGTGGATTCATAGACCACCACGGAGCCGGGTTGCAGATGCCTGCCCACCGAGGTGGACGCCCCGCGCACGGGGCGCAGGTCCGGTGTGCGAAATTCGTCGATGGGGGTGGGCACGGCCACCAGGATGAGCCGCGCCTTCTCCAGATCGGCCAGATCGGAGGTGAAGACCAGGTCCACGTCGTCGCCGACAGTGGCGAAATCCACTTCGTGGGTCCGGTCGATGCGCCGCTTGAGCTCGTCGACGCGACGTTCGGACACATCCACGCCGATCACCTGGAAATGGCGGCCCAAGGCAACGGCCAGCGGCAGCCCCACGTATCCGAGACCGACCACGGCTATAGCGTCTTCCTTGGACCGCAACCGATCAAAATCAACCATGCTCATATGCGTACTCCTATCATTCCCCGGGTGGACACCGGTCGGGTTCTGTGGCTTACTGACCTCATGAATATCGACTGGTCGCTTCTTATTGCCGCAGTCGGGTTGGCCCTGGTATTCGAGGGCATCCCCTATTTCCTGTTCGCCGAACGTATGCCCGGCCTGCTGGCCCGGATGGCCGTGCAGCCGCCGAAGTTTCTGCGCTTCATCGGGCTGGTCGCCATCATTCTCGGCCTTCTCGTCATCTCGTTCGGCCGCTCTTTATCCCTTTAACCGCCACGCTGTCCAGACCGCCGCGCCGGACCGGGCCTTCGCCGCGCCCGAGCGTCACTTCCGTTTCCCGGAAGCGCCTTTTTTTCCGCGGACGCCTTTGCCCTTGGAAGCGGCCTTGACGGGAACAGCCGGTTCGGGAGCCGGAACGGAGGCGGCTTCACCCGCGCCCGGTTTCTCGGCCACATGCAGATAGACGATGCCGGACATCATCGGCACATTGTAAACCCGCTCGAAGCCCGCTTCAAGCAGTTCCGCGCCCAACGCCCGCTCATCGGGAAAGGTCTTGATGGTCTCGGCCAGGTAGCGGTACGCGCCCGGGTCTCCGGAAATGCGGTCGCCCAGGAACGGCAGGACCTTGTCGAGATAAAAATTGTACAGTCCCTTCCAGACCCGCTTGGACCCGGTGCCGAATTCGAGGATGCAAAGCCGCGCTCCGGGTTTCAGAACCCGCAGGAACTCGGCGTAGGCGTCCGACCGGGGCAGGATGTTGCGGATGCCGAAGGCGATGGTCGCCGCGGCCATGCAGTTGTCGGGCAGAGGCAGGCTGCGGCCGTCGGCCTGAACCGGGAAAATCCGCTTTTCCCGCCCGCGCCTGAGTTTCTTGGCCTTGCCGTTCTCCAGCATGGGCAGGGCGAAATCGAGCGCCGCCACCCGGCAGTCGGGATACTGCCTGAGCAGCTCCACGGACACGTCCATGGTGCCTGCGGCAAGATCAAGGATCGTGCCTCCGGCTTCGGGACGGGCCGCCTTGGCCAGGCGGTATCGCCAGTAAATATCCTGGCCCCCGGACAGGGCGTGATTGAGAAAGTCGTACCATCCGGCGATGCGGCCGAACATGTCCGCCACCCGCCTGCCGTGCTCGGCAGGGGTGGAGGCCCCGGTATGGGACTCGCATTCGGAAGCGGCCATTATTCGCTCTCTTCCGCCGTTTCCATGCGGTACGAGTCGTCCCCGGCGGTCACGCCGGTGATGGTGCGCATAATGTCTTTGTAAATGACGTCGAAATTCTGGCCGAAGTTCGAGGGGGAGATACGTCCCACCTCTATGAACTTGATGACCACTTCCTTGGCCACCTGCAACGCCTGCTTGTCGTACTTGTCCATGCTCTCGCTCCCGGTCGTCAAAGGAAAACCGCCCGGTGGGAAATGGCCTTGACCAACACAGTCAGGGTAGCCGGGCGGGGAAAAGAGAAAAACCTGAAAGCCCCTCTCTTTTTTCGGGTTCCGTAGCACGCGCCGCCCCTGTTCGTCGAGGGATTTACGGAACGTAAAAAAACGTCCCGCCGCACGTTTTTCGCTGGACCGGTGGACCGCCCGCGCCATAGTTTCGACCGGGCCCGCTGCGCCGGGCACTCTTCCGCATCGAGACATCCATGAAAACGCCTCTTTTCACCGCCCTGCTGCTCACGGCCTCCAACGTGTTCATGACCTTCGCCTGGTACGCCCACCTCAAGGAGCTGAACCAGCGGCCGTGGTACGTGGCGGCCCTGGTGAGCTGGGGCATCGCCCTGTTCGAATATCTCATCCAGGTCCCGGCCAACAGACTGGGCTACACCGAGCTGACCCTGCCGCAGCTCAAGATCATGCAGGAGGTCATCGCACTGGCCGTATTCGCGCCCTTCTGCCTGTTCTACATGCACCAGCCCCTCAAGCTCGACTACCTGTGGGCGGCCCTCTGCCTGCTCGGGGCGGTCTACTTCATCTTCCGGTCCTGACGGGACATCGGGCGGCGCAGCGAAACGGACGCTTGCCGATCGCTTCGCGAAACCGTCTCGCGACCGTCCCGGGTCCGTTGACCCGCTTGCCACAATCCGTCGGCGCTGCTACAGAACCGGCAGGACTATTTCCGGACTTCTTCCCAATAAGCGGCCCTGTTCGCGAACTTCTCCCCACGCTCAGGCCGCAACGCCTTTCCTGTCCGGGATTGCCTCAATTCAGCGATCAGCCGCAGCAACGGCCGCACGGAGGAGCGAATGAGCAGAGACGAACTTTCACGGCTGATGGGCGACACCCTTTCCAATCCCGACATGATCCGCGAGGCCATGGCCATCAAGGACCGCCCGGCTCTCGAATCCTACATCCAGGATCGCGGCTACGATCTCAGCCGCGAAGAGCTGGACGAAATATGGGAGCTGGCCTCCAAGGTCCTGAACGGTTCCGGCGAACCGGCAAGCGCCGCCCGCTGGCGGCTCGACACCTTGAGCCGGTAGCCGCCTCCGCCGGACCGGAGACCTCCCGTCAGAATCGCCAAAGGATGCGGGCGAATCCGCCCAGGGCGTTGTCCAGATTGTGGGAGGACTTGTACGAGCCCGCCTTGTTGTAGAGCTTGTATTTCCTGTTGTAGTGATATTCCGGCCCGATGCTCAGGGTCAGATGCTCATTGGGCAGGTAGTCCAGGTAAACGCCTATCTTGGAGCGGACCAGGCCGAGATAGCCCCCGCCATAAATCGGATTGTCCGCGGCAAGGCGATAGGTCTTGTCCTGGGTGGAAAAGGCGAAGTTCAGGCCGAGGCTTTCCGATCCGGGCTTGGCGGCCTCCACCAACCCGATGGCTTCGAGCGTCTTGCGCAGGGTCTTCTGCGAAACGGCCACGGCCAGGCCGAATTCCACATCGCCGAACAGGTCGCTGTTCAGGGCCGACACGGCCACGGTCTTGGCGGTGATGCCCAGCATCCAGCCGTCCCAGAAATCATAGGCCACCCCGCCGTCGAAACCGACACCCACGGCTCCGGGCGCGCTCTCCTCGAAAGAGGCGTCCACTTCCCCGTTGACCCAATACCGCCAATCGTCGGCGAACTTGTTGTTCAGCAGCCGGGCCTGCACGGTGATGTCGTGCAGCGAAGTCCACGGGACGATTTCGCTGCCCGAGTTGAAGCGGCTGGCCAACTGCGACTTGTTGACCCAGTTGAAGGTGGAAAGCTCGTAGGAAAGGTGAAAGATGGAGTAATCGGCGGACAGGGAGTTGTGAAAAACGCTCACGCTGCCCAGGCCGTTGGTGAAATCCGCCTCGCCCACGTATCCCGTGGCCGCCTGCAACTGGAGGTCCTGACTCACGTTGGTCGGAGCCGCCACGAGGAACCCCGGTTCGTTGCCCATGCTCACAGCCGTCTGGGCCAACGCACCGGGAACGCAGACAAGAAGAAAAAGGAACATGCTGAAGAGACGGATCATGCGGGGATGTTTACACCCTCGCATGTGCGAACGCAATACGCCCGCACAGGGGCGGCGCACAAAAAGGAACTGTCCGCTTATCTCGCTGGAAAGGCACACACCTGCCCCATACGCCGCGATAGCCGGATGCTTTCGCCCAGATTATCCCCCTATGCGCCTTCGCCCCCCTATGGCGTTCAGCGGCGAAAGCGTGATTCAAGCATGAAGAAAGGCCCGGTCCGGCAAAAGCCGGACCGGGCCTGGTATACGGGTCGCGCCGGGCCTATGCGCCGCAGCACTTCTTGTATTTCTTGCCGCTGCCGCAGGGGCAGGGGGCGTTGCGGGATATCTTGGCGTCCTTTCTCACTGTGGCGGCCTTCTTCTCCTGGGAGGACTCGTGGTCCGTGTACTGGAGATCGTCCGTGTCCTCGTGCTTGAACTCGTCGTCGCGGACCTCGGCCTGAATGCGCAGGTGGGAGAAGGCGCGCAGGGCGTTCTCCTTGAGCGTGTAGATCAACTCGGAGAAAAGCTCGAAACCTTCGCGCTTGTACTCCTGCTTGGGGTCCTTCTGGCCGTAGCCGCGCAGGCCGATGCCGTCGCGCAGGTGGTCCATGTTGAGCAGATGCTCCTTCCAGTTGCGGTCGAGCGAGTCGAGCAGGAAGTAGCGCAGAATTTCCTGGTAATGCTCGCCGGTGGAAGCGCGCAGATAGGCGAAGATTTCATCCACCCATTTGCGGGCCTGCTCCATGTCGGGCAGACCGGATTTGCCCCAGCCCTCGAACCGCTCGAAATTAAAGACTTCCTCCAGACGGGCGCGCACGGACTCTTCGGTGTCCTTGTCCGCACCGCCCTTCATGTCCAGGGCGGGCTGAAGGATTTCCTCCAGCAGATCGGCGGCGTAGTCCAGGGCGATGGGTTCGACTTCCTTGCTCTCCATGAGTTCGCGGCGCAGGCCGTAGATGGCCTCGCGCTGCTGGTTCATGACGTCGTCGTATTCCAGGAGCTGCTTGCGGATTTCGTAGTGATGCGCTTCCACCCGTGTCTGGGACTTCTCGATGGCGTTGGAGACCATCTTGTTCTCGATGGCCATGCCGTCTTCGAGGCCGAGCTTCTCCATGATGCCCTTGAGGCGGTCGGAGCCGAACAGGCGCATGAGGTCGTCATCCAGGGCGAGGTAGAAACGGGACGAACCCGGGTCGCCCTGACGGCCCGCGCGGCCGCGCAACTGGTTGTCGATGCGCCGGGACTCGTGGCGCTCGGTGCCGATGATATGCAGGCCGCCCAATTCGCGGACGCCCTCGCCGAGCTTGATGTCGGTGCCGCGGCCGGCCATGTTGGTGGCGATGGTCACTTTGCCCTTGTGGCCCGCTTCCAGGACGATCTCCGCCTCGCGCTCATGCTGCTTGGCGTTGAGCACGTTGTGCGGGACCTTCAGTTGCTTGAGCAGATTGGAAAGAATTTCGGACTTCTCGATGGAGACCGTGCCGACCAGGGTGGGCTGGCCGCGCCGGTAGCATTCCTTGATGTCCTCGGCGATGGCCTTGTACTTCTCTTCCTGGGTCTTGTAGATCGAATCCGCGTTGTCCTGGCGGACCATGGGCATGTTGGTCGGGATGACCACCACCGGAAGACCGTAGATCTGCTGGAACTCCACGGACTCGGTGTCGGCGGTGCCGGTCATGCCCGCCAGCTTCTCGTACATGCGGAAATAGTTCTGGAAGGTGATGGAGGCGAGCGTCTGGTTTTCGGCCTCGACCTTGACGTTTTCCTTGGCCTCGATGGCCTGGTGCAGACCGTCGGAAAGGCGTCGTCCCGGCATGAGGCGGCCGGTGAACTCGTCGACCAGGACCACCTGATCTTCCTTGACGATATACTCCACGTCGCGCTGGAAGCAATGGTGCGCCTTGACCGCCTGCAACACGTGATGCTGGTAGGAAATATTCTGCGGGTCGAACAGGTTGTCGATGCCGAGAAGACCCTCGATCTTCTCCACGCCCGCGTCCGTCAGGGTGATGGACTTGGTCTTCTCGTCCAGCACGAAATCGCCGTCGGGCACGGCATCCTTGTCCTCGGGGTCCGTGGGGCTGGACTTGACCAGCTTGGGCACGATGGCGTCCACGCGGCGGTACAGCCCGGAGGATTTCTCGCCGGGACCGGAAATGATGAGCGGGGTCCGCGCTTCGTCGATGAGGATGGAGTCCACTTCGTCGACGATGGCGAAGTTGAGCGGCCGCTGGACCAACTGCTCCTTGTAGAACTTCATGTTGTCGCGCAGGTAGTCGAAACCGAACTCGTTGTTGGTCCCGTAGGTGATGTCGGCCCGGTAGGCCTCCTGGCGCTCCTGATCGTTCAGGCCGTGGACGATGACGCCGTAGGTCAGTCCGAGGAAATTGTAGAGCTGGCCCATCCACTCGGCGTCGCGCTTGGCCAGGTAGTCGTTGACCGTGACAACGTGGACGCCCTTGCCTGCCAGGGCGTTCAGAACCACGGCCAGGGTGGCGACGAGCGTCTTGCCTTCACCGGTCTTCATCTCCGCGATCTTGCCCTGGTGCAGGACGATACCGCCGATGAGCTGCACGTCGAAGTGGCGCATGGGGGGATCGAATGCGCGCCTGCCCGCCTCGCGTACCAGGGCGAAACACTCGGGCAGCAGGTCGTCCAGGTTTTTCTCGCCCGCGGCCACCTGTCCCTTCCAGGCCGCGACCTTGGCCGGAAAGTCGGCGTCGGAAAGGGCTTGCATCTCCGGTTCGAACGCGTTGATCTGCGCGATGATCGGCTTGAGTTTCTTCAGGTATCGGTCGTTTTTGGAACCGAAGATCTTTTTGAGCATATGGGGGTTCTCCAGAAAAATCTTTGGCGGCCCGAATATGCGTGGCCGCAAACGCTGTTGTGCATGATAAAGTCGGAAACCGGAAAGTCAACGCGACAATCGCGTGACAGGCTCCTTTCCCTCGGCGCAGTCAGGGATAGCACAAAGCGGGCCGGGCGTAAAAGGCGCGGTCGGTCCCGGCGGACCGGGCGAAACAGCTCCACAGCACCAAACGGGAACTTGGTCGCCGGAATCAGCCAAGAAGCGGCCGCCGTACGCGCCTAGACTATGATTTCAAGCCAATGCCCCACCTTCACGCCCTCCGGCGCGGTGGCCGAGAGCTGCGCCAGACAGGCGGAGCAGCCCGACAGGACAACCTCCGCGTCCCGAAGCGTTTCCCAGCACTGCCGGTTGACGGGTTCGGTCAGTTCGGGCGCGGCCAGGCGCATGACTCCGCCGAAGCCGCAACATTCCTTGTCCGTCGCCGCGATCAGCCGCCCGCCGAGCGCCTCCCGCAGCAACACACGGTCCGGGTCATCCTTGCCCGCATGACAGGGGTGATGATAGCCGAGCCGCTCGGGCGCGCCATCGGTCATCGTAAATTCCACGCTACGGACGGCAACCGACAGGGGGAGGAGAGACTCGCTCCATTGCGTCCGCTCCGCATCGGACTCGAAACAATCGTAGGCGGCCAGCCCCGCGAGGCAGGAGGCGCAGAAGACGACAATGCGCGGCCGCCCGGCCTCGCGCCAGACCGCCACATTCCGCTCGGCCATTCTTCGCGCCTCATCCGCGAACCCGGCTCCCTTGAGGCCCGAGCCGCAACAGGCGAACTCGCCCGGCAGGACTTCGACGCCCAGGCCGTCCAGCAGCCGCAGCGCGGCCATGAGCCAGCGCCCCTGAACATAGTTGGCCGTGCAGCCCGCGAACAAAAGCATCCTCTCGCCCCGATGCGTGTCGGGAAAAGCCTTCGGCCTCAGGAAGGGATTAAGCCCCGGCCCGCCGGTCATGCCCGCGAGCATCTTGAGCATGGGGCCGAGCTTCTCGGTTCGGAACCGCTCCGGAACGAGTCCGGCGGCCTTGGAGCCAGGCGACCAGAGCTGCCGGGCGCGGGTCAGCCAGGTCTTCCACAACCACGACTTGAAATTCGGATGCGCTCCGCGCAGGGCCGCCACCAGACCGGGCACGTCCTGCCCCTGCGAGCAGACCTCGCGGCACCGGCCGCAGCCCAGGCAAAATCCGGCGAGCCGGGCGGCGTCCACCTCGGACAGCCGTCCCGGGTCCTCGGCCAGCACGCGGCAGAGGTCGGACTTGGAGCGGGGGCCCAGTTCCTCGCGGCCGGTGGCCCGCAGAAGCGGGCAGACCTGAAGACACTTGCCGCAAAGGATGCAATGGGAAACGTGTTGGGAAATGCGATCGGACATGGATTAGGTCCTACCCGCGTCGGCGGGCCTTGGCAACAACCCGGCCGGGAGCGGGAAGCCCCAACGCGAACCGGGACGAACCTACCACCCCTTGCCGGGATTCATGATCTCGTTGGGATCGAAGACGCGGCGCACCGCTTCCATGACGCGCAACGGTTCCGCGCCAAGCTGCTCCGGCACGAAGGACGCCTTGGTCAACCCCGTGCCGTGCTCGCCCGAGATGGTCCCGCCCAGCTCCACGGCAGTCCGGAAAAGGCGTTCCTTGACCCGATGGGCGGCGCTGACCTCGTCCGGCTTTTCCGCGTCATGCATGATGTTGGTGTGGATATTGCCGTCGCCCAGATGACCATAGCAAAGCACCGGCAGCCCGGCGTCCAGGCCCGCCTGATGGGCTATGCGCACCAGCTCGGGCACCCGGCCCCGCGGCACGGACAGGTCTTCCGAGAGCTTGTTGGGCTTGAGCCGGTAGGACCCCGGAGAGATGTCCCGACGAGCGGCCCAGACAGCCTCCTCGGCCGCGCCTTCGCCCACCTCGACAGAGACCGGCCCCACCGGACGCAGCGCCTCGCGCAGCCGCCGGATCTCGGCGGCCACTCCTTCGGGCGTGCCGTCGAACTTGAAGAGCAGCGCGGCCTGCGCCTCCTCGGCCAGGGGAATGTCGCCGCCCAAGCGCACGGCCTTGAGCGTGGTGGCGTCCATGAATTCGCAGGCGCAGGGAAGCAGCCCGGCGCCGAACACGGCCATGGCCCCGTCCATGGACGCGGCCAGATCGGCGAAACCCACCAGGACCGAGCTGGATGTTTCAGGCAGGGGGATGAGCTTGACCGTGGCCCGGGTTATGAGCCCGAGCTTGCCGTCCGCGCCCACGAAAAGCCGCTTCAAGTCGAGACCGACCACGTCCTTGTGGGACCGGCCGCCCATGGTCAGCGTCCGGCCGCCGGGCAACACGGCTTCGAGGCCGAGCACCCAGTCGCGGGTCACGCCGTATTTGACCGCCCGCAGCCCGCCCGCGCAGGTGGAAATATTCCCGCCCATGGTGGAAATCTTCACGCTGGCCGGGTCCGGCGGATAGAACAGCCCCTTCCCGGCGCACGCCTGTTGGAAATCGGAGGTAATCACCCCCGGCTCCACCTCGGCCGCAAAATCCCGTTCGGAGATGTCGATGATCCGGTTCATGCGCAGCAGCGAAACGGTCACGCCGCCCCATAAGGGCACCGTGTTGCCCACCTGTCCGGTGGCCCTGGCCCTGGGGTAGACGGGCATCCGTTCAACATCGGCCCAGCGCAGCAGCTCGACCACCTGTTCCCTGCTCTCGGGCCGGACAGCGGCCCACGGCATGGCCCGCCTGCGGCTGGCGTCGGTGGAAAAGGCGTTGAGCTGCTCGGTATCGAGCACGCACCCGTCCCCGGGGAAAAGATCGGACAGGAAGGCCCTGTGGGCTGGGGTCAAGGACATGGCGTATTGCGGCATGGAGCGAACCTAAAGGGGCGGCGGCGGACCTGTCAATGGCGAGCCGGGGACTCCGCGCCTAGTCGCAGCCGTAATGCCTGAACCATGCTTCGATCCGCTCGTTCACGTTGCGCTGGATGTTGCGGTACCAGAATGCGTAATCATACTTGTGCAACACCCCCGGAGGGAAATGCCCGGCTTTGAACGTGTCCGGCGGCGAGGCCACCAACGCACCGGTGGCGAGGTCGATGCGTGCGCCCGAATACTGCGGCACGATGCGCAAGACCTCACCCTTGGCGTCATCGAAGAAGACCGCCCCCAGGTTCAGGCTGCGGTCGGCCGGGGTGTCGTCGGTCCGCCAGTTGAGCGGATTGATGCAGATGGCGCCCGGCAGCAGCACCGGCGACCCGGTCGCGCCCGCGGCCTGGGTGTTCCAGGACACCACCACCCCTACGTCGTCGGCACCCCGCGCGGGCTTGATCCACGTATGGCGCGCGAGGTCCTCGCGGGTAACGGAATAGCCGATGACATAAGCGGCCACGAGCTTCTTGCGCAGGGCCGGATTCTTGAACCGGCTGAACAACAGATCGAGCAGGACCACCGACCCCTGGCTGTGGGCGGCCAAAATAAACGGACGTCCGTCGTTCAGGTAATTCAAATAGTAATCGAAGGCCCGGTGCACATCGTCCGCCCCGATTCGGAAATAACGGTCCTGGATCATGTCCCGTTCCGGATCAAGGCTGGCGAGCGTCACCTGGCGATAATACGGTGCGAACAGGTTCGCCGAGGACGAATACGCTCCGGCCTGGGCGTTGAGCAGTCCCAGCACGTCGGCCCGGAGCGCCTCGTCGAACACATCCATGTTCTTCGGCGAATCAGCATAATAAATTGTCGGGTAGACGTAGAACACATCCACATCCTTGTCCGGCCGCTCGGACAGCGCGGCCCAACTGACCGGTTGGGCATAATCCGGACAAGGGGGAATGCAATCGTCCGCGCGCGAATCCGCTGCGGACGACGTTGCGCACAAGAATCCAACACAAAGGAATAAGGAGAAAATTACGGTCCTGATGAAGCGCATGGGCATCTCCTTGTCGTTTTTATCACATGAGTAGCAGCTCATATGAAAAAAATAAAGCTGCGGCGCAAAAAAATGGAATGCGACGCGCGGATTTTCGGCTTTATTTTTTGGGGGGGGGAAGGGGAGGTGAAAGCGCGGGGATATTTTCGCGCTTCGCGGCAGACCGCGTACGTCATCCTTACTTTTTATTTCGCCTTTACGGCGACTTCCTTTTTTGCTGGCGCAGAAAAAAGGAAGCAAAAACTGCGCTTTTTGGCCCTTTCGGCTCCCGAAAGCAGTGGCCAAGAGCCTGTAGCGGCTTTCGCTGCCCGACAGGATGTCCGTCTGCGACGGACGCAGTCGGCCCACGCTTCGCCGCTTCAGACAGGCTCTAGGCCCCGGCTTTCGAACGTCTCCCGCGCAAGCGAGGTACTGTCTTCCAACGCGGAAAAGCCTATTTGCCGCTCTTCGTTATCGAAGCCGCTGCCCGAATCCATCCCAAAGGCGACACTATTCAACTAGCCCCCCCCTACGAGCACCAGCCCTGGATCAGCGGACTAGAAGCCGACCGCGAAGGGGCGGCGGCTCCGGTGACGAGGAAGGAAGGACCTGCGAGAGTGGGAAGCGGAGCACCGGGGAAGGACCTATACTTTTGCTCGGATGGAGCCGACCCGAGCGGATCGGATTCTTGTCGATGATCCTGCGGGCGGCCTTCCTTATTTGTTTTTTTAGGAGGAGCGCGTGAAGGTGTGCCGCGCTTCGCGACAAACCGAGCGCGTTCTCCTCACGTTTTGTTTCGCCTTTACGGCGACTTCCTTTTTTACTGGCGCAGAAAAAAGGAAGCAAAAACTGCGCTTTTCGGCCCTTTCGGCTCCCGAAAGCAGTGGCCAAGAGCCTGTAGCGGCTTTCGCTGCCCGACAGGATGTCCGCCTGCGGCGGACGCAGTCGGCCTACGCTTCGCCGCTTCAGACAGGCTCTAGGCCCCGGCTTTCGAACGTCTCCCGCGCAAGCGAGGTACTGTCTTCCAACGCGGAAAAGCCTATTTGCCGCTCTTCGTTATCGAAGCCGCTGCCCGAATCCATCCCAAAGGCGACACTATTCAACTAGCCCCCCTACGAGCTCTAGCCCTGGATCAGCGGACTAGAAGCCGACCGCGAAGGGGCGGCGGCTCCGGTGACGCGGAAGGAAGGGCTGGCGAGAGTGGGAAGCTGGCCAGCGGGAAAGGGCTTATACTTTTGCTCGGATGGAGCCGACCCGAGCGGATCGGATTCTTGCCGATGATCCCGGGGGCGGCCGCGCTAGGAAAAGGCCCTTTTCTTTCGTCTATTTCTTTTGGGCCAGCAAAAGAAATGGACCCCGCCGGGAGGGCATGGAAGCTGTGGGCGGCATAGCCGCCCACACGGGCTCTCGCGCCAAAGGCGCGCCTGCCTCAACAAGCTAGCGCACCTCCCAGCGTAAAAAGCCCCACTTAATTATGCCAAATAAAAGGCCGTCCATCGGGCGGCCTTCCCCCTCCAAATCCGATCCTAATCCACTGCCAGCCAGGCGGTATCGTTCCTCGAACTCTCCAAACACGCTTCCATGAAACGGATGCCGCGAACGCCGTCTTCCCCGGTGGGGAAATCCACGGATGCACCTGTGGCGATGGTATCGCAAAACGCCTTGTAGATGTTGGCGAAGGCGAGCAGCCAACCCTCGGGATGTCCTGCCGGGGTGTGGGAATAGGCCATGGCTCCGGGCAGCAGCGCGGGAGCGCCCCGGGTGATGATCCGCGCGGGCTCGTTGAGCGGCATATACCGCAAGTGGTCGGGGTCTTCCTGGAACCATTCCAGGCCGCCCTTGTTGCCGAAGATGCGCAGCTTCAGCCCGTTGACCATGCCGATGGCGGCCTGGGAATACCAGTACACCCCGCGCGCGCCGGTGTCGTACTCGGTCAGAATGACGCCGTTGTCGTCGAGCATCCGTCCTTCCACCAGGGAATCGAGCCGGGCGGCGAGCCGGGTCAGCCTGAGGCCGGTGACATGGGGCACCAGGTATTCGATGTGCGACCCCACATCGCCGAGCGACAGGGTCCCGCCGCTGCGATCGGGATCGGCCCGCCAGGCCGCCTGGACGTGCCCGGTATTCTCCAGCGGCTCGGCCAGCCATCCCTGCGGGTACTCGCAGTTGACGAAACGAATCTCGCCGATGTCGCCGCGCGCGATCATTTCCCGCATCTGCCTGACCATGGGATAGCCCGCATAGGTATAGGTCATGCCGAGGATGAGCCCCCTTTCGCGGGCCATGCCCACCAGTTCCTCGGCCTGGGCGGAGGTATGGGTGAACGGCTTGTCGCACATGACGTTGATGCCGCTCTTGAGGCACGCCTTGACGTTGGGATAGTGGGCTTCGTTGGAAGTGACCACCACTGCAAAATCGATATCCCCGGCCTCCAGACGGGCCAGCTCCTCCGGGGTCGCGTACACCCGGTCCTCGTCCAGACCGAGCTCCCGGCCCAGGAACCGGCTTTTTTCCAAGTCCCTGGAGAAACACCCCGCCACAAGACCGGCCTGCCCGTTCAATGACAATGCGCGCCGGTGCACGTCGCCGACAAAAGCTCCGGGGCCGCCGCCGATCATGGCATATTTGAGCATATCTTCACCTCTTTTTTGTTGAAAGCATACACCATGTCGCGCCGTCCGGGAACCCCGCAGGCCGGTTCCGCTGGCATAGCCGAACGCCCTGTGCTATCCCTTTCGGCCATGGGATTCCTGACCAGAATAATGCCCCTGAAACGGACCGCGCACACCGGCGCTCCGGGCGAAGACGCGGCCGCGCGGCATCTCGAATCCAGGGGATTCAAAGTGCTGGCCCGCAACTGGCGATACCGCCAATGGGAGCTGGACCTGGTCTGCCGCGACGGGGACACCGTTGTCTTCGTCGAGGTCAAGACCCGCCGCGCCGGGTCCATGGCCGCGCCGGGCGAGGCCCTGACGCGCGCCAAGCAGGCCCGCCTCATCAAGGCGGCCAGCCACTACCTTACCGAGCACGACCTCTGGGACGAGCCGTGCCGGTTCGACCTGGCCTCGGTCACGGACACAGGCGCGTCCCTGGACGTGGAAATTGAGGAGAACGTCTTTCAACTGGACGGACAAAGAGCATGAGCGAAAACGGCATTCTGTTTGTAGTGGCAACCCCTCTGGGCAACGCGGACGACCTGTCGCCCCGGGCGCGCAACGTCCTCATGGACGCGGACGTGATACTGGCCGAGGACACCCGAAGGGCCGGGCTGCTGTTCAAGCGGCTTGGGCTGGCCCGCCACGGCAGGCTGATTTCCTTTTTCGAGCACAACGAGGACAAGAAGCTGCCTAAGGTCCTGGACCTGCTGGGCGAAGGATTGTCCGTGGCGCTCATTTCGGACGCGGGCACCCCGCTCCTGTCCGACCCCGGCTTCACCCTCGTTCGCGCCTGCCGCGAGCAGGGATTCCGAGTCACGCCGGTGCCCGGCCCCAGCGCGCCGGTCACGGCCCTGTCCGCCTCGGGACTGCCCCCCCTGCCCTACACTTTCCTGGGATTCCCGCCGCGCAAGAAAAGCCAGACGGAAAAGCTCTTTGCCGCCCACCGCGACACCGGGGCCACCCTGGTCCTGTTCGAACGCAAGACGAGACTGGCGGGCACGCTGGCCATCGCCCGCGACATTCTTGGGGACCGCGACTTCTGCGTGGCCCGGGAGCTGACCAAGGAGTACGAGGAGTTCCTGCGCGGCAACCTCGGTTCCCTCGACGAGTTCGACTTCGAACTGCGCGGCGAGCTGACCGTAATCATCGGGCCTGGCGGCGGCTCGGACGGCGAGGCCGACGAAGCGGCCATCCTTGAGCGCATCGCCGAGGAATCCGAGGCCGGAGGCAAGCCCAAGGAGATCGCCCGGAGGGTGGCCGAGCGGAGCGAGGGCTGGACGGCCAAAGAAGTCTACGCCCTCATGCGCGACTGACCCGATCTCGCGCAATAAACCGGAAGGCCGGGAGCGGAATCAATCCGCTCCCGGCCTTCCGGTTTTGCAACAGGCTTCGAAACGCGTCTAGTTGCCGTACAGGGAGTCCTTGTGGAAGAAACAATAGAAGTCTCCGGACTCGGTGAACAGGCCGGAAAGGCGGCGGGAGCAACGGGCGGTCATGCGGGACACGAACGGGCAGCAATTCCCGACAAACGTGCGGACGGCCGTCCCCAGGCTCGCCAGCAGAAACATCAACGCAATAACCAGAACCCCACCCACAAAAAACATACTCGCTTCCATCTGCTTGAACCTCCGAAAAATTTTGAACGGCGGCAATTCTACCCTTTTGCGCTCCCGGCGCAACCCTGTTTGAAAATTCTTTTCTTCACATTCCCGGCCCTTCCCGTCTTCGGCCCGGCTTGACTTATCCGTGCGGCTGCACCACAAATTTCCCATGAACCTGACCGCCATCGCCAGCAAGGCCCTCGACGGAGTCCCGCCCTCCGACGCCGAGATATTGTTCCTTATCGAACTAGCCCCGGACCGCCTGCCGGAGCTGCTCGCCCACGCCCACCGGATGCGCGCCGCCAACTTCGGCGACGAGGTGGGATTATGCGCCATCGTCAACGCCAAGTCCGGGACCTGTTCCGAGGATTGCGCCTTCTGCGCCCAGTCCGGGCATCACGCGGCCGAAAGCCCGGAATACCCCCTGATGGACGCGGAAGATATCGCGGCCGCCGGGGCGCGAGCCAAGGCCGCCGGGGCCTCCCGGTTCGGCATCGTGGCTTCCGGCAAGCTGGTTGGCGGAGCCGACCTGGACGGATTCGAGGCGGCGGTGCGGAGCGTGGCCGCACAGGGGCTCGTTCCCGATCTGTCTCCGGGCATTCTCGACCGGGGACAGCTTAAACGGCTGAAAAACGCCGGTCTGCGCGGGTATCATCACAACCTGGAAACCTCGGCGAGCCACTTCCCGAAAATGTGCACCACCCACGCCTATGAAGAGGACGTGAACGCAGTGCGGGCCGGACTCGACGCCGGGCTCTACGTCTGCTCCGGCGGCATCTTCGGCATCGGCGAGACCTGGGACGACCGCGTGGAGCTGGCCCTGCTCCTGCGCGGACTGGGCGTGCCGTCCGTACCCATGAATTTTCTGACGCCCATCCCGGGCACTCCGCTTGAGGACCGCGCCCCGCTCTCACCGGAGGAGGCCCTCAAGATCATCGCCCTGTACCGGTTCCTGTTGCCCGACAGGCAATTGCGCATATGCGGAGGACGCCCCACGGTCTTCGGACCTGACCGCCGAGACGAGGTGCTGACCGCCGGAGCAAGCGGCCTGATGATCGGCGACTACCTGACCACCCGGGGCGGCGACGCCCGCGAAGATATTGCGGCCGTGCGCCGCGCCGGGCTGACCCCGGCCAAGGAGTGATCCACATGTCCCGAAACGCCCTGCCCGACTCCCCCCTGTCCTCGCTCCACAAGCTGGTCTGGACCGCGCTTTGCGCCGCCCTCATCGGGGCCGGAGCATACCTGATCGTGCCCATCGGCCCCGTGCCGGTGTCCATGCAGCCCTTCTTCATATTCCTGGCCGGATACCTGCTCGGCCCCAGGCACGCGGTCCTGGCGATGGGCCTGTACCTCCTGGCCGGGACCATCGGCCTGCCCGTATTCGCGGGCGGCAAGTCCGGGCTCGGCTATCTGCTCGGGCCCACCGGCGGCTACCTCGTCGGTTTCCTGGGCACGGCCTTCGTTTGCGGCCTGGCCCGCACCCGGGAAGGCGCCCTGCCGTGGTTCCGAGGCGCATTGGCCGGACTGGCAGCCGTGAGCATCGCCTACGCCATGGGCGCGGCGTGGCTCAAAATCGTGCTGGATGTGAGCTGGACCAAGGCCGCGGCGGTGGGCGTGCTGCCCTTCATCCCCTGGGACATCCTCAAGGTGGTCGTGGCGCTGGCCTGCGCCCGTTACATGGTCCGCCTGGGCCTGACGCCCGACGGCCGGCAGGCGTAACCGCCCGCCCCCACTGGACAGCCGGGGGCGTCTGTGCTTTGATGCGCTCCCGCCCATAACCTGATAGGATGTCCACAATGAAGACCACGTCCCTGACCGATATCCACCGCCTGACCTGGACCGCGCTCATGGCCGCCCTCATCGGGGCCGGAGCCTACCTGAACCTGCCCATCGGACCGGTTCCCGTCTCCCTGCAAACCTTTTTCGTCGCCCTGGCCGGGTTCGCGCTGGGCCCCAAACGGGGCGCGCTGGCCGTGGGCCTCTATCTCCTGGCCGGAATAGCCGGGCTGCCCGTTTTCGCGGGCGGCAAGTCAGGCATCGGGCACCTGTGCGGCCCCACCGGCGGATTCCTGATCGGATTCGTCTTCTACGCGTTCATCGCCGGACTGGCCCGCGCCGACGAAAACATCTCCTGGGCGCGCGGATTCGTCTTCGGCATCCTGGGCATGGTTGTCCTCTTCGCCCTGGGTGCGGTCTGGCTCAAACTTTCCCTCGACCTGACCTGGGCCAGGACCTGGGCGGCGGGAGTGGCCCCGTTCATTCTCTGGGGACTCATCAAGACTTCGCTCGCCGTCATCACGGGCAGACACCTCATCCGCGCCGGGCTCCTGCCCATGCGCACCTGAGAGAACTGCCAATGGCGGTTCACGGTTTCCCCCGGCTACAGGCCGACACCAAAACGATGGCCTTCCTGCGCAGCTTCCTGCGCTGCTATCTGGCGGGCGCGGCCTTCAATACGCGGGGGATGCAGAACATAGGACTCATGTACGCCATGCAGCCGGGGCTCCGGGCCATCCACCAGGACCCCAAGGAACTCCGCACCGCCCTCAAGCGGTACGCGCGGCACTACCAATCGCACCCCTTCTGGACCCCATGCATGGTCGGCATCCTCCTGAACGTGGAAACGACCATCAGCGCGGGGCACTTCCCGGCGCACATGCTGGCCAAGGTCCGCGACACCACCAGCTACACCCTGTCCGCCATCGGCGATTCCGTCTTCGCGGGCAGCCTGCTCATCTTCTGGGCGTTGCTGACCATCTGCCTGCTCCTGACCGGACACCCGGTCACGGCCTTCATGCTGGGACTGTTCATGTTCATCGGGCTCCAGGCGTTCCGCGCATACACCTTCGCGGGCGGGGTGAAACAGGGATTCCGCTTCCTGGAAAAACTCCGGCGGTGGGACCTCATCAACTGGGGCACCAAAGTCAAGTATGCCAACGCGGCCCTGCTGCTGTGGCTATGGACGCTCATCTGGCCGCGCCCCTACGACTGGTGGGAATTCGTCATCGGCCTGTCCGCGCTCATGCTTTTCGGACGCTACGTGCGCACCGGCATCCTCTCGCGGGTGCTGGCCGTGGCCGTTTTCGTCGGCTTCATCGAACTTTTTCCATGGATCGAGACGCTGGCCGAACACGCTTTTGGCTTGTGATTTCCTTCCCAATCAGACATAACCACGACGTGAAAAGCAGGTTTGGATAATGACGGAAGCAAACAATAATACCGACGAAGCGCCAGGATACCTATCAAGAAAGGTGATCGTCGCCTCCGAAAACGGACTGCACGCCCGGCCCGCCGGACGACTGGCGCAGGAGGCTCAGGCCTTCGAATCGAACATCTCCCTGGTTCACGAAGGCCAGACGGTGGACGCCAAGTCCATCCTTGATATACTCACCCTGGCCGCAGGCCCGGGCAACATGGTGGAGCTTCGCGCCGTGGGCGCGGACGCCGAAGCCGCACTCAATCGGCTCGAGGCGTTGTTCCTGAACAAATTCGAAGAGGCATAAATGGCAGACACGACCCTCACGGGCATACCGGTCGCCACCGGCATTGCCATCGGCAAGGCCTTTTTCGTCAACCGGAATCATATGGCGAACCTGCCCAGGCAGATCGTCGCCGCAGAAGACATGCCCGCGGAGATCGAACGACTCCACGCCGCTTTCAAATCCGTGGAAAAGGAACTGGCCGCAATCCGCGAACAGGTGCCCGAAGAACTCAAGAGCCACGGTTCCCTCATCGACACGCATCTGATGATGCTCAAGGACCCCAAGCTGTCCGGGTCCGCCGAAAAATACATCGAGACCTTGGGCCTGAACGCGGCCTGGGCGCTCGAAAAGGCCGTCTCCGACCAGGAGAAAGCCTTCGAGGCCATCAAGGACCAGTATATCCGCGAGCGAATGCAGGATGTGCGCGTGGTGGCCGAAAAGGTCCAGATCAAACTCATGGGCGTGAAATCCGACCTGAGTTCCATCTCCGGCCGGGCCATCATCATGGCCCACGACCTGACCCCGGCGGACACCGTCGAGCTCCAGGTGGACAAGATCATGGCCTTCGCCACCGTGCGCGGCGGCAAGACCTCCCACACCGGCATCATGGCCCGTTCCCTGAACATCCCCGCCCTGGTCGGCGTGGGCCGACTGGAGGAAGTCCACGACGGCGACCTGGTCATCATCGACGGCCTGACCGGAAAAATCGTGGTCAATCCCACCGAAGCGGAGCTGGCCGACTACAACGAGCGGGCCGCCCTGTTCGAGGACTACACCCGCAAAATCCGCCGCCACTGCCACCTGCCCGCCGAGACCTTCGACGGCTCACGGGTCATGGTCCAGGCCAACATCGAGCTGGTGGAGGAAGTCACGGCCGTCCTGGACAACGGCGGCGAGGGCGTGGGCCTATACCGCACCGAATACGCCTATCTCAACCGGACCAGCCTGCCCACAGAGGATGAGCTGGCCGAAAAATACATCGACCTGGCCGCCATCATGGCCCCGCGAAAGGTGGTTTTCCGCACCCTGGACCTCGGGAGCGACAAGTTCATCTCCACCTTCGGCGAGCTGAACGAGAGCAACCCGGCCATGGGCCTGCGCGCCATCCGCTTCTGCCTCAAGAATCCGCAGCTGTTCAAGACGCAGCTTCGTGCCATCCTGCGCGCCTCGGCCTACGGCAACGTCTCGCTCATGTTTCCCATGATCTCCGGCGTCAAGGAAGTCCGCCAGGCCAAGGCGTGGCTGGCGCAGGCGAAAGCCGAACTGCGCCGCGAAGGCGTGAAGTACGATCCCGACATGCCGCTCGGGACCATGATCGAACTGCCCGCCGCAGTGTTCATCGCCGAGTTCCTGGCCCACGAGGTGGACTTCTTCTCCATCGGGACCAACGACCTCATCCAGTACTCCATCGGCGTGGACCGGACCAACCGCCACGTGTCCTATCTATACCAGCCCCTGCACCCCGCGACCCTGCGGGCCATCAAATTGGTGGTTGACGCAGCGCACCAGGCGGGCATAGAAGTGTCCCTTTGCGGTGAGGTGGCATCGGACCCGTTCTGCGTGCCCATACTGCTCGGAATGGGCATCGACTCCATCTCCATGACTCCCCAGGCCATACCCGGTATCAAGCGGATCATCCGGCAGACGAACATGCACGACTGCCGGCTGCTCCTCAAGGATGTCCTGGAATGCCGCACGGTCAGCCGCATCAACAACCTGGTGATGGACAACATCTTCAAGCACTTTCCAGAGGAAGTCACCTTCTTCTCCTCCCTGCTCGAAAACGACGAGCAACCCAGTTAAATCATGGCCAAAAAGAAAAAGAACAAGACTCTTTCCCCCGACACCATCGCCGTCAACAAGCAGGCCCGCCGCCTCTACGAGATCCTTGAGACCTTCGAGGCAGGCATCTCCCTTGTCGGCTCCGAGGTGAAATCCCTGCGCAGCGGTCAAGTCTCGTTCAAGGACGGCTACGTCTCCTTCCGCTCCGGCTCCGCCTTCCTGGTGGGCGTCCATATCGCCCCCTACGAAAAGACCGGCGTCTACGACCAGCACGACCCCGAACGCGCCCGGCGGCTGCTCCTGCACAAGCACGAAATAGACCTGCTCCAAGCCAAAACCGACCAAAAGGGCCTCTCCGTGGTTCCCATGAAGATGTATTTCAGCCACGGCAAGGTCAAAGTCCAACTCGGCCTCGGACGCGGCAAAAACGTCCACTCCAAAAAGCAGGACCTCAAGGAACGCGACATCAGCCGCGACACCCAGCGTCAGTTGGCTTCGTACTGATAGCTTTTTTTGCCTCCGGCGGCCGGGGGAAGGGGAGAAGGAAACCCTTTTGAAAAGGGCTTTGTGCAACCAGGAACATGGGTAACACTTCTGCCCGGGAACATAGGTAACACTTTTACCGTTTCTGTTTCGGCTCCGGGGGCCTGATCAGGCCCCCG
>NZ_JAQKGU010000016.1 GCF_028532725.1 Desulfovibrio sp. Fe33 | reverse complement strand
CTCCCCCGTAGCGGTCGTGGACGCCAACGCCCTGACCGAGACCGTGGACGGCGCGGCCGCGGCCGAAGTCTCCGGCAACGTGCTCGACAACGACAGCGATGTGGACAACGCACCCGACGATCTGTCCGTGGAATCCATCGTCTACTCAGGCGAAGGAAGCCCGCCCGACAGGGTCAGCGACCTCTACGAGGCCGACCACGTCATCGAGGGCGAATACGGCACCCTGTACCTCAACAGCGACGGCTCCTACATCTACGTGGAGGACAGGGACGCAACCGACCCGCTGAACAGCGGCGACCCGGACGTGCGCGACGTGTTCACCTACGTGGTTTCCGACAACCAGGCGGGCGGCGCGCTGACCGGCTCGGCCACCCTGACCATCACCATCTCCGGGGCCAACGACTCCCCCGTGGCGGTCCATGACGGCTCGCACGACATCTTCATCACGAATACAGTGGAGACCGTCATCGACGACTGGAGCGGCGTATCCGGCTCGGTCTATTACGGTCCGGGCTACATCATGACCGCGGAGGCCTTCGACGCCGAAGGCAACTCGATTGACGATGTCCGGTTCACCACCTGGGGCAACAACCAGCACCTGGGCATCTACACCAACGGCACGAGCGACGACCGCAGGGTCGACGATCAGGACGGCACCGAACAGATTACCTTCGAGTTCGACACGCCCCAGGAGTCGTTCAGCATCGAGTTCGTCGCCCAGGGCAACAACCAGGTCAACGCCTGGGTCTACCCCGTGGGAGGCGGCGAGCCCGTCCTGTTCACCAACGTGGGCAACGCGGTGGACATCACCCCCGGCTTCGAGTTCGACACCATCGTCTTCATCCCGAACGGATCGTTCGGCATGGAAAGCCTGACCACCGTAACCGGCGGAGAGAACTCCATCACCGGCACGGCCGAAGGCAACGTTCTCGCCAACGATTACGACGTGGACAACGTGGACTTCGACGATGCGGCGGCGGCAGGCGACATGAACCTCATGGAGCTCTCCGTGTCCGCCATCGACTCCAGCAACATTCCGGGGAATTCGTCGAGCGCCGGAACCGACCTGAACGGCAACTACCACCTCATCGACGGCGAATTCGGCTCGCTGAAGATCTACGAGACCGGCGAATGGTCGTACACCCCGCACGAGGAAGTTGACGGCGAAGGCGGTTGGCAAAACCTAGACCGCAGCGTGACCGACCTCTTCCAGTACACCGTGTCCGACGGCCATGGAGGCACCGACACCGCCTACATCGAGGTTTCCCTGAACGTTAATGCGACCGGCGCCGCGGGCGGAACCGGCGTCCTGACCGGCACGCACGGCAACGACGTACTCTTCCCGGCGGACGGCGACACCGTTTCCTCCGGGGACGGCAGCGACACCATCGTCATTGATCCGCTCGTCACGGGCGGCGATCACGCCGTGATAAACATCACGGACTTCAGTGACGACGACCGTCTCGCGCTCGGCAACCTGGAAGGAACGACCGTGGATGTCCTCTCGAACACCGAGGATGTCAGCCTGGTCTTCTCCGACATAGACGGGAACGAGTACATCACGGTCAACCTCCTCGGGGTATCCCCCGTGCATGATGCGGTGAACCAGGTGGCGGATATAACCACGAGCGAAGACCTGAACGCGCTCATCCAGACCATCATCGACTCCGGCAACGACAACATGATGTAACCGTGCCGGACTATCCGGCGACAAACAAAAAGGGGCTTGGGGGGAATTCCCTCCAAGCCTCTCTCCTTTTTTCAGGCGTCGACCCCGCCCCCGCTATACGGAGGAATCCGTACTCAGAAAATTGGACTTGCGGGTACGTGCTATATCCGAAAGCAGGGACTTGTTGCGCGGGGTGTCCTTGGCCGCCACCAGCGTGCGGATGGAGAAGCAACGCAGGGCGTCGCCCACGGACAGCGTGCCTTCGGCCGAATCCTTGCGCCCGGAGAAAGGGAATGTGTCCGGTCCGCGCTGGCACAGGCTGTTGACGTTCACCCGGCAGACCTGGTTGACCATGGGGTCCACCAGCGAGGCGACCTCGGCCGCATCGTCGCTGAAAATGGACATCTGCTGGCCGTAGCTGGACTCGACGATATAACGGATGGGAGTCTCCACATCCCGGAACGGCACGATGGGCACGACCGGGCCGAACTGCTCCTCGTGATAGACGCGCATATCCCTGTTGACGGGATAAAGCACGGCAGGATGGAACAGGGTTCTATCCACCGCCCCGCCGCCGGGGTTCACGACCTTTGCGCCGTGGGCCACGGCATCCCCGACCAGCTCCGTCAGGTATTCGATCTTGCCCGGTTCGGGCAGCGGCGTGATGCGCACGCCCTCTTCCCACGGCATACCCGCAGGCATGTCCACGAGGCTTTCGTTAAATCGGCGAAGAAACTCATCCACCACGTTTTCATGAACGAAGAGAATCTTGAGGGCCGTGCATCGCTGGCCGCTGAAGGCGAGACTGCCGGACACGGCCTCGGACACGGCCAGGTCCATGTCCGCGGACTCCGTGACCACGGCGGCGTTCTTGGCTCCCAGGCCGAGGATGCAACGCAGCCGGTTGGGGCTGGGGTGGAGCATCCGCATAGCCTTGGCCGCCTTGCTGGAGCCGATGAAGGCCAGGACGTTTATCGCCCCGGATTCAAGAATCGGCCTGACGAGGTGCCGGTCGCCGAAAACCAGGTTGACCACTCCCGCCGGGAAGCAGTCGCGAAAGGCCTCCAGGAGCGGAGCGAAAAAGAGCCTGCCCCGGCGCGGAGGCTTGATGATCGCCGTGTTGCCCATGAGCAGCGCCGGAATGAGCGTGGCGAAGGTCTCGTTCAAAGGATAGTTGTACGGCCCCATACACAGGGTCGGCCCGAGGGGCGCACGGCGAATCTGGGCGTAGATGCCGGACTCGACGACAAATCGCGACGAATTTTGGTCAAGCTCCCTGAGCGCGTCGACGGTATCGCGGATGTACTCCACGGTCCGGTCGAACTCCACGCGGCATTCCTTGTATGGCTTGCCGATCTCCCAAAGCATGAGGCGGGCGATTTCGTCGCGCACCGCGATCATGCGGCGGGTGAACTCCTCCACATGCGCGATGCGGTCGGCCACGCACATAGTCGGCCACGCTCCCATGCCGTTGTCCCAGGCCGCCAGGGTCGAAGCCACGGCGGCCGCTCCGGCCTTCGCGTCCATCGCGGGGCAGAAACCCAGATGTTTGGGCGCATAGACGCCGTCGACAGCGGTCTCGATAACGGAATCGACTCGCTGCATCTCGCCGTCCCAGCGTCTTATACGGCCGTCTAGGAGGTATTCGTTCAATTCCAGTGGGGTGTCGAAGCGGAACGGTTCGGGAATATCCGATTCTTCGGGGAATAACGTGCTGGATGTGCTCATGACGTCTCTGGTTCCAGGTTTGCCGGAACACCGCATTATGTCCGGGCGGACACAATAAAAAAGGAGGTCCCGGAAGACAACCGCTTTTTACCCGGAGAGCCGGGACAGGCCGAAACGGGCCTAGCGGGCGATGGGAGCGAAGGCCCCGCCGGTAAGCCCGGCCAGGTCGGCGGGGGAAAGTTCGATATCGAGGCCCCTTCTGCCACCGCTGACGAAGATGGTCGCGCAGGCCTCTGCCGAAGCGTCGATTACCGTGGGCAGGCGCTTCTTCTGGCCGAGCGGGCTCACGCCGCCGACCACGTAGCCGGTGGTCCGCTCCACGATCTTGACCTCGGCCATGGCCGCCTTCTTGGCGTCCAGGGCCTTGGCTGCGGCCTTGAGATCAAGCTTGAGCAGGACCGGAACCACGGCCACGGCGAGCCGGCCGCCCGCGTCCACCACCAGGGTCTTGAAAACCCGCTCGGGGGACACGCCCAGTTTTTCCGCGGCCTCCTCGCCGAAAGACGGCGCGGCCGGGTCATGTTCATATTCGTGGACCGTGTACTGTATCTTGGCCTTCTTGGCCGCATTGATTGCCGGTGTCATGGGGGTTTTCCTATCGAAAGAGGCCCGTACGCGCAAGCGCGAATCCCGCACGCGGCCGCGCACGGACCGTCCGAAACCGCGCCCCGCTTGCCTTTTACCGGCACGAGGCATATTCCTGTTTCATGCACACCATGCGGATGAAGGGACCTGGCATGGTCAGACCCAACCTGAGACAAACCATCATACTCGGCATCGCCATCTTCACCCTGGCCTTCGGCAGCATCGCCGTGCTTTCGCTGTCCACGCTGGACAGGTTGCAGGAAGCGGTTCTTCTGGTGGAGCGGGCCGACGACCTGCGCAATCTCATCCTCGAAATCCGGCGCGAGGAAAAAAACTACTTCCTCTACCGTGACGAATCCCTCTTTTCCGTTGGGCGCACCAATCTTAATCAGGCGGGAGCCATCCTCGGCAAGCTGTCCGGGGGCATCGCCGAACTCCACGGGGAACGCCACGACGCGGCGCTGGCCCAAGGCATGGCGCGCTACGGCCAACTGCTCGTGGAATTGAGCACGGCTCCTCCCGGCACAGGTGAAGGCAGCCCCGAGGCCCAGGCCCTGCGCGAGACCGGCCAAAGCCTGGTGGAACACTCCAAGGCCATCGCCGAGCTGGAACGCGGCAACATCCTGGACATCAACCAGCGGCTGCGCATGACCCTGTTCATCTCCATGGCCGCCGTGGCCGTGGTGGTCCTGACCCTGGTCCTCTTCGTGTCCAAGGCCATCCTCGGCCCGCTTCGCGAGGTGCAGAAAGCCACGCGGCGTATCGCCCGGGGCAATTTCTCGCCCCTGCCGGTACGGGGGGACAGCGACGAAATCCAGCAGGTCTTCGTGGCCCTCAACTCCATGGTGGAGGAGCTCAAGAAACGCCAGACCCAACTGGTCCAGGCGCAGAAGCTCTCCTCCATCGGGACCCTCGCCTCGGGCATCGCCCACCAGCTCAACAATCCCCTGAACAACATCTCCACCTCGGTCCAGATCCTGGCCGAGGAAACCGGCGGCAAGGACGAGTTCGCGGACAAGATGATGCGCAACATCAGCCAGGAAACCTTGCGCGCCCGCGACATCGTCAAGGGGATGCTCGAATTTTCCCGGCACAAGGATTTCCACCCCGGCCCATGCAACCTGAGGGACCTGCTCCGCAGCGCCGTGCGTCTGGTCTCAAGCCAGCTCGGAGCGCATATCTCCGTGGACGTCGACGTGCCGGAGGATATGACCCTCTTCCTCGACCGGCAGCGGTTCCAGGAAGCGCTGCTCAACCTCATCATCAACTCCATCCAGGCCATCGGCAGCGCGGAAGGCACCATCAGCATCCGCGCCGCCCGGGAGCCGGGCCACAAGATCCTGACCATTTCCGACAACGGCCCGGGCATGGACCCGACGACCCTGCAACGCATCTTCGACCCGTTCTTCTCCACCAAGGAAGTGGGGCAAGGCACGGGCCTCGGCCTCTACATCGTCTACGGCATCATCGAGGAACACCGGGGTTCCATCCGCGTGGACTCCGCACCGGGCAAGGGAACATCGTTCATCATCACCCTGCCCCTTGACCCTGAGGAGGAGGCATGACCGACGCGTCCATACTGGTTGTCGAAGACGAGCGCATCGCGCGGGAGAACCTGACCCACGTGCTGACCGGTTGCGGCCATGCCGTCACGGCCCTGGCCTCGGCCGAGGAAGCGCTCCGCGAAATGGACAAAAAGGATTTCGACCTGGTCGTCACCGACCTGATGCTGCCGGGAATGGACGGCATCAGGCTGCTCGAACACATCCGCGCGCACCACTCCCCCACCACCGTCATCGTGATCACGGGCCACGCCACCGTGGCCAACGCGGTCAAGGCCATGCAGAAAGGCGCCCACTCCTATATCGCCAAGCCGCTCAAGCTCGACGAGTTGCGATTGCAGGTGGCGCGCGCCCTGGAGCAGCACGCCCTGTCCCAGGAGGTCATTCGGCTCAGGGAAATCGTCGCCGAGGGCAAACGCGACCTGCCGCTGGTGGGCCAGAGCGACATCTTCATCCAGCTCAAGAAGGATGTCCGGCAGTTGGCCCAGATGAACTGCAACGTGCTCATCCAGGGCGAAACCGGCACCGGCAAGGAGCTGGTGGCACGGGGCATCCACATGCTCTCCCCGCGCTCGCACGAGCGGTTCATGGCCATCAACTGCGGCACCTTCACCGCCGAGCTCATGGACAAGGAACTTTTCGGCCATGAGCAAGGAGCCTTCACCGGAGCGAACCGGACCCAGAAAGGCATCCTCGAAGCCGCCGACGGCGGTACGGTCTTTTTCGACGAAATAGGGGAGCTGCCCCTGAACATGCAGGTCAAGCTGCTCAGGGTTCTGCAGGAACGCAACTTCCTGCGCGTGGGCGGCACCAGGGAAATTCCGGTGGACATCAGAATAATCGCGGCCACCAACTGCGACCTGCACGAACTGGTGGAAAAGGGAGAGTTCCGGCAGGACCTCTACTACCGGCTGAACGTGGTCACCCTCCACGCCCCGCCGCTCAGGGAACACCGCGAGGACATCCCCCTTCTGGTCGGCCATTTCCTGGAAAAACACCGCCAGCCGGGACAGACCGTCAACTCCATCGCCCAGGAGACCCTGGATATTCTGACGTCCTACCCCTTCCCCGGCAATGTGCGCGAACTCGAAAACGTGGTCCAGCGGGCGCTTGCCCTCGGTCAGGGCGCGGTCTTCACTCCGGAGCTTCTGCCGAACGAGATCGCCGAAACCGAAATCAGTGCTTCGCTTCCCACGCTGGAGGACATGGAGAAAAGCTGCATCAGAAAGGCCTTGGCCGCTTCGGCCGGGAACAAGACGCAGGCCGCGCGCGTCCTGGGCATCGACCGCGTCTCACTGTGGCGCAAGATCAAACGCTTCCGCCTGGAGTAGCCGTTCCGCACAGGGCGATGGCCGCGGCCTCCTCCATGGTCGTCACGAAACGGATATCCAGCCCCTCGACCACTTCTTTTTCGACCGCGCCCACCCTGGCCTCGCACCCCTGCGGCAGGATGACCACGGACATGCAGGCTCCGCGCGCGGCCATGAGCTTCTCGCGGATGCCGCCCACGGGCAGGACCTCGCCCAGCAGCGACAGCTCGCCGGTGGAGGCGACGTCCCGACGCACGGGCCGCCCGGTGAGCAGGGAGAGAAGCGCGAGCGTGATGGCCACGCCCGCCGACGGCCCTTCCTTGGAAATCGCGCCCGCCGGGATATGCACGTGGATATCCGAATCCGCGTAAAACGCCGGATCTATGCCGAAGGTCTCGGCGCGGCTGCGGCAAAAACTCAACGCGGTCCTGGCCGACTCGCGCAGGACCTCGCCCAGGGAGCCTGTCAGAATAAGTTGCTTGCTGCCCCGCATTCGCGCCGCCTCCACGAAGATTATCTCGCCGCCGTCCTCGGTCCAGGCCAGGCTGGCGGCCAGGCCGACACGGGGAGTGGCCCTGGCCGATGCGCAGGAATGGGTCGGCGCGCCGAGGAGCTCCTGAAGCATGGCTTCATCCACAGTCACCGGGTCCTCGCCCTCGATCAGAACGCGCTTGGCCAGCTTTCGGCAAAGCGAAGCGATCTGCTGGCGCAATCCGCGCAGGCCGGATTCGCGGGCGTAGCCGGAGATGAGCCGGGCCGGGTCTCGGCGGGAACCGTCACCAGCCTGTCGTCCAGGCCGTGCTGGTTCAAAAGCTCGGGAATGAGATGGCGGGTTGCGATCTGCAACTTCTCTCCCGGCGTGTAGCTGGGGAACTCGATGATCTCGAGACGGTCGCGCAACGGGGCCGGAAGCCGGTCCACCCCGTTGGCCGTGCAGATGAACAGGACATTGGACAGATCGAAGGGCAGACCAAGGTAATGATCGACAAAGGCCGTGTTCTGCTCCGCGTCGAGCATTTCGAGCAGGACGGAAACGGCGTCGCCCTGAAAATCCCGAACCGCCTTGTCCACCTCGTCGAGCAGGATAACCGGGTTGCGGGTGCCGGCCTTGCGGAGGCCCTGGATAATCCGGCCCGGCATGGCCCCCACATAGGTCCGCCGGTGCCCGCGCAACTCGGCCTCATCGCGCAGCCCGGCCAGGGAAAGATGAATGAACTTGCGGCCCAGGGCCTCGGCCACGGCCTTGCCTATGGATGTTTTCCCCATGCCCGGAGGGCCGGTGAAACAAAGCACGAACCCGCGCAAGTGCCTGGCCCGAAGGCTCTGCTCCCACAGCTCGGCCACGTACCGGCGCAGCGTGGTCAGGTTGACCGGCTTGCCCAAATACTGGTCGGCCCCCTGGCGCATGGCGTCCACCGCGGTCTTCACCGTGGCGTAGCCCGTAATCATGACCACCTTGGTGTCCGGCCACCGCTTGCGCAGGACCGCAAGCAGCTCCATGCCGTCCATGCCGTCCATCTTGAGGTCCGACACGACGATGTTGGCCGGTTCGCGCTCCATGGCCGCCACGGCCTCCAGGCCGTTGGCCACGGCCTCGACCTCGTAGCCGTCCGCCTTGAACACTATGGTCAGATTTTCCCGGGCGATGAGTTCGTCGTCCACGAGCAGGATGCGCGGATTGCGCCGGGCGCACAGGCTTTTCACCGCGAGAAATTCAAGTACCCGGTCCTTGACGCGGTGCAATCCGTAATGACGGGCGTTGAGAATTTCTTCCGCCCGGACGATATCCAGGTTGTCGCTGGTCGCCGTGTTCCACGGCAGCGACAGGATGACTTCAAGGAAATTCAAACTGATGGAGTATTCCGGCGAGGCCGGGTCCTGGCCCTCCATGCGGTCGCACTCCGCCGTGGCGGCCTCGAGAATCTCGGGCGGAAGCCCTGCGGCCTCCACCTGGTCGCGCAGGGGCCTGTGCTCCGGAGGCGGCGCGGACCGCGCGCCAAAGGGCTCCACCCTGACGGGTTCCTCCTCTGCGGGAATGGAAGACCTTCGTTTGCCGAACCAGCCCATGACCGTTGCCTCCTGTTGCGGAGTTGAATGGAAAGACGGTGCCCGTTCAGGCGTCGACGCCTTATGGTCTTATAATATTTACCTAACATGCTGAAACCGGCTTGTTAAGGTTGCAATGTGCAACACCGGTATCCCCCGCCGGAACCTGCCTGCACCTATTCTCTCCACCGTGCCCCGCCCGCCCCGTCACGCGGCTGTCCGCCACGGTCGCCCGCCGATTCTCTCCCCTCAAGACAAGGGGCAATCCGCTCGCCGAGCAGCGACCGTCCCTCGCCCTTCCCCTGAATCGACGACGCGGGCCGCCTTGCCGTTGCAAACTGCATCACCCACATGGAAACGGCTGTACCGCGCCATCTTGCTCCTGCCGAACGCCATCCGGGGAAACAACTGTTGCACTTTGCATCACAAGGAGATGGCGCGCAAGGGGACACAATTATTTAAACCATACTTTTCAGCATATTAAATCAATTACATTCCTTGGCATATCTTTTGATACTGCGTGTCCAGGCAGGTTCGCACAACAACTCGAAACCCAAAATCAGCAAGGAAAAACAAATGTCTCTCTTCAGTGCGGTCAAACAGGTGGTGGACAAGCATTATGCGGCCCAGGCGGCGGCAAACTGCAACACGTGCAGTGTGGGCACGTGGGTCGTCTGCCACGAACTTCATCTCCAGGAGGAATCGGCAGGTTCCCCGTTGATGACGTTCCTGAAACGCCTCAAGGACAACCGCCGCGCCCATGCGGCGGCCAGGACCGCCCCGACCGCAACCGCCGCCCAGCTCGTCTGTGGGGAAAAGACGCAATACAAGATACTCGTGGTCTGCAAGGATCGGAAATTCTCGCGCGGCATCGCCGACTATGCCGTGGACATGGCCCGCAAGACCCACAGCTCCCTGGTCGCGGTCAACGTCGACGAGTCCGGATGGGATTTCGAGGGATTCCGCAGCCAGGCCGAACGCGACATCGAATATTTCAGCCACAAGGCTTCCGACGCAGGCCTGTGCTTCCGCCACGAAATCCGGCAGGGAGACGAGAGCGCCATTGTCGCCCACATGCATGAACAGGACCCCGGCTTCCGTTACGTGATGGACGACTCCGCAGCCGTCTGCAAGAACAGAAGCCGCATCCCAGTCTACACCAGGGCCGTGCTGCGGACGAAATAGGCCCGTCCTGGACGGCAACCGTCCGCTTACTCCAAGGACGCTCATGACCCCAGAAATCCTTACGGTTTTGGCCGTATTGCTGCTTGCCATACTGCTTTTCATCTTTGAATGGGTACGGGTCGACGTGGTCGGCATCATCATGATGGTGCTGCTGCCCCTGCTCGGACTGGTCACGCCGCAACAGGCCATAAGCGGCCTGAGCAGCAACGCCGTGGTGTCCATCATCGCAGTCATCATCATCGGCGCGGGGCTCGACAAGACCGGCGTGATGAACACCATGGCCCGGATCATCCTGCGCTTCGCGGGCAAGAGCGAATCGCGCATCATGACCCTGATCGCCGGGACCGTGGCCGTCATCTCCGGCTTCATGCAAAACATCGGAGCGGCGGCGCTTTTCCTGCCCGCCGCCAAGCGCATCGGCAACCAGACGGGCGTCCCGGTGGGGCGGCTGCTCATGCCCATGGGATTCTGCGCCATCATCGGCGGCTGCCTGACCCTGGTCGGCTCCAGCCCGCTCATCCTGCTCAACGACCTGATGATCGTGGGCGGCCGCAAATACGAAGCCTTCCACCTGTTCGGCGTCACGCCTCTCGGACTGCTCCTGGTGGCGGCGGCTCTGATCTACTTCATCCTGTTCGGCCGTTTCATCCTGCCCAACAGATCGTCCGAGGAAAATTCCGGCCCCATGTCCTCCGTGCTCACGGGCACCTACAACAACATCGGTTCCCTGTACGAACTGGCCGTGCCCGCCGACTGGACCAATGAGGCCCCGCTCCGGTCCCTCGACATCCGGCCAATCTACTTCTGCACGCTGGTGGCCATCTGCCGCGGGAACGGCAAGCAACACATCTTCGCCCCCTCGCCCGACGAAACCATCCGGCCCGGCGACGAGATCGTGGTCGTGGGCCCGCCCGAATTCGCGGAGATCATGGCCCGGGACCTGAGTTGGGAATTGCGCCCGGAGCTGACCTCCTTCGCCGAGGAGCTCTCCCCCAACAACGCGGGCATCATGGAGGGCATCGTCACGCCCCGTTCGGAGTTCATGGGCAAGACCCTCGCCGAGCTGCGCATCCGAGAACGGTTCCAGGTCTCCCCCCTGGCCATCTTTCGGGGCGACAAGATTTTCGTCAGCGGCCTGTCCGACATCATCATCGAATCCGGCGACGCCCTGCTCCTGCACGGCCGATGGGAGATGTTCCACCTGCTCAAGGGGCTGCCGGACCTGGTCTTCACCGAAACAGTGAAAGGCGAGCTGCTGCGCACGGACAAGGCATGGCTGGCCGTGCTCTGGCTGGCCGTCGCCCTGGCCATGATCCTCGGTTTCCACGTCCAGCTCTCCATCGCGCTCCTGACCGGCGCGCTGGGCATGGTCCTGACCAAGGTCCTGACCATCGACGAGGCGTATCAATCCGTGGACTGGATGACCGTCTTCCTTCTCGGCGGCCTCATCCCGCTGGGCATGGCCTTCGAAAACACCGGCGCGGCCAAATTCATCGCGGACACCATCATGGCGGCCCTCGGCACGCCGACCGCGCTGGTCCTGCTCTCGGTCATCGGCGTCCTCACTTCCTTCTTCACCCTGGTCGCCTCCAACGTGGGCGCGACGGTGCTTCTCGTCCCGCTGTCCATGAACATGGCCCTCAACGCGGGCGTGGACCCCAGGGTTGCCGCCCTGACTGTGGCCGTTGCCGCCTCCAACACGTTTATCCTGCCGACCCACCAGGTCAACGCGCTCATCATGCGCCCGGGCGGATACCGCACCATCGACTACGTCAAAAGCGGGGCCGGAATGACCTTGCTCTACATGGTTGTCATGGTATCCGGCTTAATGCTATTCTACTAACAGCCGACGGGGCGCCGGTAATCGTTACCGGCGCCTTTTCTCGGTTAAATGAGGAAAGACTCACACAACCCCTAGCCAAAAAAGATTTTTTTCATCGACGCTACGCCTCGGCCCCAAGCGGATTCTTGTCCGCGACAACGGCCATCAGGGGCGTTTTCGCCGTATTGAAGGAGAGAATCGAATGAAGACACCGTTGTCAAAAGCCTTTGTCGAAACCTTCCTCGGAAACGCCCCTGGATGGTACAAGTTGACCATCATCGGGTTCCTCGTCCTCAACCCCGTGCTCATGCTGACAGTCGGCCCGTTTATTGCCGGATGGGCGCTCATCGCCGAATTCATCTTTACCCTGGCCATGGCCCTGAAATGTTATCCGCTTCCCGCAGGCGGCCTGCTCGCCCTGGAAGCCGTAATCATGGGCCTGACCACTCCCGAAACGGTGTACCATGAAGCCCTGAAGAACTTCGAAGTCATCCTGCTTCTGATCTTCATGGTCGCCGGCATCTATTTCATGAAGGACTTCTTGCAGTTCACCTTCACCCGCATTCTGGTGCGGGTGCGCTCCAAGAAGGCCATCGCGCTTCTTTTCTGTCTGGCGGGCGCTTTCCTGTCCGCCTTCCTGGACGCCCTGACAGTCACGGCCGTCATCATGGCCGTGGCCTACGGATTCTACAACGTCTATCACCGGTTCGTATCCGGGCAGGACAACGCGTCCACCCATGACCTGATCTGCGACGACAGCGTCAAGGACACCAACCGCGAAGAACTGCTTCAGTTCAGGGGCTTTTTGCGCAACCTGATGATGCACGGCGCGGTGGGCACCGCCCTCGGCGGCGTGTGCACCCTGGTCGGCGAGCCGCAGAACCTGCTGGTGGGCGCGGAAATGGGCTGGCACTTCATCCCGTTCTTCCTGCACGCCATGCCCGTCACCATCCCGGTCCTCATCGTGGGCCTGCTGACCTGTCTCGCCGTGGAACAGTTCCACCTCTTCGGATACGGCTACCAGTTGCCCGGCAACATCCGGTCCTTCCTGCTGGAAACCGCCATCAAGATGGAGCAGAAACAGGGCGACAAAGGCAAGATCAAGCTGGTCATCCAGGCCGTCACCGGCCTGTGGCTCATCGCCGCCCTGGCCTTCCACCTCGCGGCGGTCGGTCTCATCGGCCTGTCGGTCATCATCCTCCTGACCGCCTTCACCGGCGTCACCGAGGAACATCAGCTCGGCCACGCCTTTGAAGAAGCCCTGCCGTTCACCGCGTTGCTGGTGGTCTTCTTCTCCGTGGTCGCGGTCATCCACAGCCAGGGACTCTTCGCGCCGATCATCGGATTCGTCCTGAGCATGAAGGGACAGAACCAGTTGGTGGCCTACTTCATCGCCAACGGCCTGCTCTCCTCCATCTCCGACAACGTCTTCGTCGCCACGGTCTACATCTCCGAGACCAAGATGCACTTCGTCCACGTTCTGGACACCATCCCGAACATCGGCATGACCGGCCAGGCCCTCATGGCCAAACTGACCGATCCCCACGTTGCGCGGGCCGACGTCATCGCCACGCTCCCGCAGGGCACTGCGGAACTGGTCCGGTCGACCATGGAGCACTTCGACAAGCTGGCCGTGGCCATCAACACCGGAACCAACATCCCGTCCGTGGCCACTCCGAACGGCCAGGCGGCGTTCCTGTTCCTGCTGACCAGCGCCCTGGCCCCGGTCATCCGCCTCTCCTACGGACGGATGGTCCTGCTGGCGCTGCCCTACACCATCACCATGTCCATTGCCGGACTGACGGCGGTGTATCTCTTCCTCTAATCATCCGCGCATTACACAAACTGAAAGGGCTCCCGAGATCATCTCGGGAGCCCCTTTTTTTGAAACCTATATATTTAACTCCCCGCCTTCAAAGCAGAACGCCGCAGAGCGGGAAAAAACCACGCCGAAGGCGCATACAGGGGATGCAAGGGTGCGAGCCCTTGCCCGCCGGAGGCGAAATCACCCGACAATTGCCGCGAAGCGGCTTCCAACGCCTGTTTTTTTCTTCAAGGAGTTAACGAGGGAGTTCCTCTTATTGTACAAGGCGATCCGGCAATCCCGGCCTACTTCAAATTCCGGTCGGCGTACTCGAAGTAACGGCCCGGCTTGATGCTGAATTCATGGTCGAAAAAGGCCGACGAAATCAGGAACTCGGCCGAGGAGCGGTTGCTGGCCGTGGGGATGTTGTAGAGGACGGCAAGCCGCAACAACGCTTTGACGTCCACATCGTGAGGCTGCGGTTCCATGGGGTCCCAGAAGAAGATGAGGATGTCCACCTTGCCGTCGCTTATCATGGCCCCGAGCTGCTGATCGCCGCCCAACGGGCCGGACTTGAGCCGCAGGACCCGTTTGGGCTCCCCTTCGCCGGAACCGCCCGCCGACAGCAGGGATTCCACCAGCCGTCCCGTGGTTCCCGTGGCGATCAGGTTGTGCCTGACCAGGGCCTCGCGGTTGCAATCCATGAAATCGAGCAGTTCGTCCTTGCAGTTGTCGTGAGCGACCACCGCGATGTTCTTGATCCTTTCCATGTCGTCTCCGGACTGTTTGCGGGTCCGGCCGCGCTCCCGGCGGCCACGCCGTACCCACTATCACCCGCCGACACCGTCGACAAGCGGCGAAATCCGCATGAGGACGCAGGGAATCGCACGCGCCGTCTTGACTGAATCCATGCCGGTAGTTATTTTTTCAGCTATGAGTGTATGCCGTCCGTGGCAACATTCGCAACAATGTGACAACTCGGGCAACAAACCGCCAGGTTCACCCGAATCGCCCTAAAAAAAATCAAGGAGAAAAGACATGTCCACCAAGGAAGAACGGCGTCAAAAAGTCATCGAAGTCCTGAACAAGGCCCGTTCCATGGAGTTGCAGGCCATTCACCAATACATGAACCAGCACTACAACCTGGACGACATGGATTACGGTGAATTGGCCGCCAAGATGAAACTCATCGCCATCGACGAAATGCGCCACGCCGAAGCTTTTGCCGAACGGGTCAAGGAACTGGGCGGCGAACCCACCGACCACCTCTCCAAGCCCGTGTCCAAGGGACAGAAGATCGACGTCATCTACGCCTACGACGCAGGCGAGGAAGACGACACCATCGACGTCTACAACCAGTTCCTCCTGGTCTGCCGCGAAAACGGCGACTCCATCAGCGTGAAGCTGCTTGAAACGATCATCGATGAGGAGCAGGCCCACTTCAACTACTTCGACGCCGTCAAGGACCATATCGCCAACCTGGGCGATACCTATCTCTCCCGCATCGCAGGTACTTCTTCCTCCACCGGACTGGCCCCGCAGGGCTTCGTCATCACCGGACAGGAATAACCCTGCCCACACGGAACATACAGGCCCGGCCAGTCGTCACTGGCCGGGCCTTTTCATTGCTATCCTCCCCCGCTTTCACGACAGAATGCTGCGGAGCGAGAAAAAACCCGCGCCGAAGGCGCATACAGGGGATGCAAGGGTGCGAGCCCTTGCCCGCCGGAGGCGAAATCACCCGACAATTGCCGCAAAGCGGCTCTCAACGCCTGATTTTCGCCTTCAAGGAAAAGGAATAGTTCCCTTTACCTTTGCGGCAGCACTCGCTAGTCGCGAATGACCGACTTGATGTTCACGAATTCGCGGATGCCGAAATGGGAAAGCTCCCGGCCGAAACCGGACCGCCTGATGCCGCCGAACGGCATGAGCGGATCGCTGCGCACCAGCCCGTTGACCACCACGGCTCCGGCCTCGATGCGCCGGGCCAGGGCCATCCCGCGCGCCTCGTCCCGGGTCCACACCGAACCGCCCAGGCCGAATGGCGTATCATTGGCCATGGCAATGGCGCTCTCCTCGTCCACGGCCCGAAAAACCAGGGCCACGGGACCGAAGAACTCCTCGCGGCAGACCGGCGCGTCGAACGGCGCACCCTCGATGATGGTCGGAGGGTAGAACGCCCCGCCGCTGTCGGACGGAATTCCGCCCTTCACGATTTTGCCGCCCGCGGCCGCGCATCGCTCGACCTGGCTTTGCAGGTCCGCGCGCAAACCGAACGAGGACATGGGACCGATCACGGTGTCCTCCGCCATGGGATCGCCCATCTTGAGCGCATCCATCTCCGCGCCAAGGGCCTCGACGAATTCATCGTATACCGCATCGTGCACGATGAACCGCTTCGCCGCGATGCAGGTCTGGCCCGCGTTTGCGCAACGGGACAACGCGCCCACACCGGCCGCCTTCCGCACGTCCGCGTCGGCCAGGACCACAAAGGGATCGCTGCCGCCCAATTCCATGACGCACTTCTTGAGACGCGCTCCCGCCGCGGCCGCGACCTTGCTTCCCGCCCCCTCGCTGCCGGTAAGGCTCACGCCGATGATCGAATCGAAGTCCAGGACGGACTCCACCTGGCGCGCGCCGATGAGCAGGGTGCGGAACACGTTGTCGGGAAAGGAGGATTCACGGAAAGCGGATTCGATGGCCAGAGCGCATCGGGGCACGTTGGAAGCGTGCTTCAGGACCAGGGTGTTGCCCGCCATAAGGGTGGGCGCGGCCACGCGCAGGACCTGCCAGAAGGGGAAATTCCAGGGCATGACGGCCAGGACCGTGCCCATGGGCGCGAAATCAACGAAGGCCTCCCGGCCGCAGCCAGACACCGGCTCGGGCGTCAGCATGGCCTCGCCGCGCTCCGCGTAGTGTTCGCACACGGCCGCGCACTTGAGGACCTCGGCGCGGCCGTAACTCACCGGCTTGCCCATCTCCCCGGCCATGATCTCCGCGAACTCGTCCGCCCGCCTGCGCAGCACGCCCGCCAGACTGACCAGGCTCTCGGCGCGACGGGCGAAACCGGCGTCCTTCCAGACAGCGTACCCCTCGGCGACAGACCGCACGGCGGCGGCCGTCCGATCGGGCGTCCACTCCTCAAAAGTATTCGTGACCTCTCCGGTCATTGGATTCGTGCTCAGTAAAGGCATATGTCTTCTCCGGACAGAAGGTTGGGAAACGGGCCGCCAGGGACGGGCCGCAGTAAACACTTGCAGGCAGTGCCGGGCCGCCGGCTTGCGGCCTGACCCCGGCACTGCCTTCGGGGTAAGACGGATCGCCGGGGTTGTCCAGCCCGGGGCCCCAGTGCTCCGACAATCATGTCCGTCGCGTAACGAAATGCCTTCATCGCCATTTTGACTGGACAAAATCCGCCTATTTGCTGATTGTATACCCGCTGGAATTTCAGGCCTGGACGGGCCGAAGAGACGAATGCATCCGGCCGCAGGGACCGGATCAAGGACACGAGGATTCCCCATGAAGATTAAGAAGGTTCTGGTCTCGGGAGGCGCGGGGTACATCGGCACCCACACCTGTATCGAATTGCTGGCCGCCGGATACGAAGTGATCTGCGCGGACAATTTCTGCAACAGCTCGCCCGTGGCCATGGAACGGGTCGAGGCGATAACGGGCCGGTCCATTCCGTTGCACCGCATGGACTTCTGCCGTCTTGAGGAGGTAGAGGCCCTGTTCCGGACCGAGATCATCGACGCGGCCATCCATTTCGCGGGACACAAGGCTGTGGGCGAATCCGTGGAAAAGCCGCTCATGTATTACGAAAACAACCTGCTCAGCCTCATCAACCTGTGCAAGGTCATGAGCGCTGCGGGCAGGGCGAAAAACATCGTCTTCAGCTCCTCGGCCACGGTTTACGGCCTGTCGGACAAGCTGCCCCTGACCGAAGAGACCCCGACCTGCGCCTACAACCCCTACGGGCGCACCAAGCTCTACATCGAGGAAATCCTCAAGGATCTCCACACGGCGGAGCCGGACTGGAACGTGTCCGTCCTGCGCTATTTCAACCCGGTGGGCGCGCACCCCTCGGGACTCATCGGCGAAGACCCGTCGGACACCCCCAACAACCTCATGCCGTACATCTCCCAGGTGGCCGTGGGACGGCTCGAAAAGCTCCGCGTCTTCGGCGACGATTACGACACGCCGGACGGCACCGGCGTGCGCGACTTCATCCACGTGGTGGACCTGGCGCGCGGCCACGTCGCCGCCCTGCGCAAGCTTGAAGAGGACCCCGGCTACATGGTCCACAACCTGGGCACGGGCAAGGGATGCAGCGTGCTTGAACTGATCCAGGCCTTCGAGCGGGTCAACAACGTGCCCGTCCCCTATGAGATCGTGGCCCGCCGCCCGGGCGACGTGGCCGCCAACTACGCATCCACGGACAAGGCCAGGCGCGAACTCGGCTGGGAAGCCACCCACGGCATAGAGGACATGGTCCGCGACACCTGGAACTGGCAGTCGAAAAACCCCAAGGGATACGCGAACGAATAAACGAAGCGGGAAACCGGAACGGCCTCCGGCCCCCATTCCTTTTGACAATCCGCCACAGGACGGGACACGCGATGAAAACAACGCCTGCGAATCTGCTCAATACCGGAGGCTGGGACTCGACCTTCAGAATGCTTCAATTGCTGCTTATCGAGAAGCGTCCCGTACAGCCCATTTACATTCTTGACCCGGAAAGATGGTCCCTGCCGCAGGAACTACAGGCCATGGCCAAGATCAAGAAAGAAACCCTGGCCAGATTTCCCGAAGCCGGGCAATACCTGTTGCCCACCGTCATGTACGACCGCACCGACATAAAACCGGACCCGGAACTCGCCCGCCACGCGGAAGAGTTGGTGAAAAAAATCCACTTCGGGGGGCAATACGAATGGCTCGCGAGAGCCACCAAGCAGTTCGGCATCGAGAATGCCGAAATATGCATCGAAAACGACTTCGGGCAGCCGGTCGGATGCTACGCGACGGTCCATACCCTGCTCGAGGAGGGGGAAGACGGCGTGCGGCGCGTGGCCCAACGTGAAGGGCATGAACACGAATTCGCGGTATTCGGCATGTTTTCTTTTCCCATCATCACCCTGACCAAGGTGGAAATGAGGGAAATCGCGAGACAACACGACTTCCTGGACATTCTGGAAATGTCCTGGTTCTGCCACAGACCCAACTTCCTTGGGGAGGCCTGCGGCACCTGCAACCCGTGCCGGATAGCCATGTCCCACGGCATGGCCCACCGTGTGCCGCCCCTGGGCCGTTTTTGCTACAGGGTGGCGACCGCCCTGGACGTGCGCCCCTATGTGCGCAAGTGGCCCGCCCTCTTCAACCTGATGAAAAGGATCAAGGGCAGCCTGACATCCTGAAGCGTCACGCCGTGAATTGCGGCATCCGCCTTTCGACAAGATCAAGGACCAGGGACGCGGTGAGCAGCTTGCCGGTCCAATGCATGGTCATGGGGTCGTTCATGTCTCCGCCGAGAATGGCTTCGGCCTTTTGCGGGTCGATGTACCGGGACAGCGGAGAGTCCGCCATGGTTCCCCGGAGCTTCGGCAGGAAAGCCTTCCGCACCCAACTGCCCCAATCCTCCAACGGCACGTGGCCGCCGGTTTTCGGGAACAGCCTGTGGGCGAGCTTGCCCGGGCCCTGGTGGATGATCTTGCCGACATAATATCCTGTCTTCGTTCCGGCCGCCCAATATTTAGGCGGCATCCCGTCCACATTCAGATGCCTGAGCCTGCCGTGGGCAAGGATGTAGCCCAGCATCGCCTTGGATTCCCACGGCGTGGTCCTGCGCCCCAGAAAGAGCGAGTTGTAAAGCGTGCTGAGGGGAATCTCATGGGAAAGCCCCCGGATGCGGGCGTCCCAGAACGGGGACCGCATGTGGCCGAAGCTCTCGGCGAAGACAAGTTCCCCACCGAAATACTTGGGCGCCTGCTCATAGTGCATGAAGCTCATGTGCCGCTCTTCCACTGGCATGTGCGCCCAGCCGAGCCCTTCCAACAAGTGGCGGCGCTTCGCCTCGAAGGAATCGAGCAGCGCGTCCCTGTCCCGGAAAAGCTCGCCGTAAAAAGCCTCCGGAGCGTACGCCGGGTCCCGGATGAGCTTGACGATGGCGTCCGAAAGCACCTGCGGCGTCGAAAATACGCCCCGGAAAAAATGCCCGCTGGACACGCCGGTCAGGATGACGCCGAGCCCGGCCCCGGTCAGGTGGCGGTAAACCTTGGCCAGGGTGGCCCGCATGGCGTTGAGACTGCCGCCCGAGTAGTAGACGGTGTCGGCCGCCAAATTCCACAATTCCTCCGCGCCCATGGAGCCGAACGCGAAGGCGTGGTGCTCAAGCCCGAGTTTGCCCGCCACCTTCCTGCCGTTCACCATGTCGGAGCAGCCCTCTATGCCATAGGTGTAGAGATGGGCGGACACGCCTTCCGGCATGTAGGACGCCACGATACGCGCGTCGAAACCGCCCGTCACGCCCACACCGCACCCGTCGGGCAGGATGTTGTCGTAGTAGTGCGGGAACCGGTCGCTGAAGACCTCGAACGCGAGAGCCTGGGCCTCGCGCATGGTCATTGACGAGGGTTGCCGCTCAAGCTGCGGAGCGTACCGCCGCTCCTCCCGCCCGCCGGTCGAGAGATCGACGCGCACCACCCGGCCGGGTCCCAATCGTTCCACGCCCTTGAGCAGCGTGGTGCTCTCAAGGGGATAGTTGAAAAAGAAAAAGTCGTGCAGCCAGGCCGGATCGAGCTCGGGAGAATCCAGCACGTGCAGAAAGGTGAGCATAGACGTGGACGCGATGAAACGGCCGTCCAGCATCCCCATGAACAGGGAATGCTGGCCGAATTTGTCCGACACCAGGTACACGGCGCGCTCGTCCTTGCGATACGCCATTATGGCATGGTTGGCCTGAAGCGTCCTGAACACGCCGTCGTCGCCCGCTTCGAGACCGTCCAGGATTTCCCGCCAGGGGATGGCGTCGCGGTCGACCAAGGCCCCGGCGTAACAGGCCGCATACCTGTCGTCCTCATATATCCGCGTTCCGCCGAGGGCGCATTTGTCGCTGCAACCGGAATGGATCGCCCACTCCGCCCCCGAGGCCGAGGACAATGCCAGCCGTCCCGCAGGATCGGCCCCTCTGGCCGCCTTGCCGTCCAGCTCGACACCGAGCCGCCCTTCATCCAAACCAACGATAAGCGAAGCAGGCATGATATCCACTCTCCCTGGCCCTACGAGGGCGCAAACTGCCGGTTCAAGACTTCGCGCTCCGTCTTGCGGAAGGAACGCGCGGCCTTTCCGTCAAATCGGCCGGATTGAAGCCGTTGCTGCAGCCGATGCGGCGGGTCATGCCTGCCGCATGTATTTTATTATTTTTTTCCATATGCGATTATGCTAACTTTACGCTGAAAAGAAGGACTGCCGAGGCGCTCCCTTGCATCCCCGGGCAGTCGAAACCCGTTGCGCATTCATCCGGTTCCCGACCGGCAGGATTCCCCACCCGACAGGAGACGACATGGCCGACAAAACATTGCGCCAAAGGGATGCCGGTCTCGACCTGCTCAGATGCGTCTGCATGTCGGGCGTCGTCCTTCTCCACAGCATCCAAACCGTTGTGTTCGCCTGCGGCAATGCCCCCGCCATCTATTGGGAGACCCACCTTGCGGTCTTTGCGGCCCTTCGCTGGCCCGTGCTCATCTTCTTTCTCCTGAGCGGGGTCTTGTTTCCAAGCACGTTCACCATCAGGGACATCCCCGCATATTACCGGCGCCGGGCTTGGAAAATACTGCCGCCGTTCCTGGCATGGTCCGTCATTTTCTGTTTCATCAGAGGCACATCGAACGTGACCTGGGAAACGAACTGGGACACGGTCGCCGCCGTCCTGTCCCAAGTCCCGCACAAGATGTCCTACTACCACCTGTGGTTCATGTATGACTTCATACTGATAATCCTGGCCGCGCCTTTCATCATCATCCTGAAAAACAACTTCCGCATCTTCGACAGCCGCGCTTTCCTGCTCCTGTCCGGCGTCCTGCTGTTCGCGAGCCAGGCATTCGTGGACCTCGGCCATGTCGGCAGGATACCCGTATACGTCTTCTATTTTTACCTCGGCACTTTCATGCACTCCTTCGAGGGCAAATACAGATATCTGCTCCTCGCGCTCGGAGTCGCGGGCTTCGGCTACAACTTCCTCTCCGCCCGGGATATCGTCGCCGCCACCGGGAATTGCGACCTCGTGACGTCCACCATGCGATACAGCTTCATTCAGCAACTCCCGATGGTCCTCGCCGCCTACTTCATAGCCAGGGATGTCCGCATCACGCGTACCGCGTTCAGCAACGCGGCTACGAAAATCGCCCTGTGCGGTTTCGGCATATACCTTTCACATCCCCTGTTCATCTGGCTCTTCCGATTCGACAAGCTGGAAAGCTACCTGCGGCTCCCCCCTCTCGTTTTCGGGCTCTTCGTGTTCCTGGTCTGTTCTCTCGCGTCCCTGGCGCTCGCCTGGCTGCTAAGGACGAACAGACACACGCGCTGGCTGTCGCCCTAGCCCGTCAGGCCGTGAATTTCTTCTTCGTATTTTCCCACTTGCGCCGCATGTCGTAGAGGCGGGGAATGAGGTTGAATTCCAAAAGCGAAAAGCACTTGTACAGCACGCGATTGAGCGGCAGGTCGTAATACGGCGGGAAATCGACCACGTCGGGCCGGTACGCCATCTTGTAGCCGTCCAGGGCTGAATCGGGATTGAATGAGCGTCCCTGGGTCGCCCCCATATCGAAAAAGACGCAGCCCTTTTCCTTGGCGTACTTGATGGCCTCCCAGAGGACGAACTTATTCGGCATGAGCTTGCGGTAGTTGTAATCGTTGGCCTGGTACACGGCCCAACACCGGTCTCCCACCACGTGAAGAACCAGCACGCCGACGACCTTGCCTTCATACACGGCCTTCAGGATTTCCCCCCGGCCCTCGGCCAGCAATTCCGCGATCGTGCCGGAATAGTATTCGAAACTATGATAGAGCGCGTGCTTGTTGGATTCCAGTTGCTGCATCAGGTCGAAAAACAGCCGGTCATCACCGTCCTTGTAGCCGATCTCCAACGTCACGCCCTTTTTGCCTGCGGACATGATGTTCTGGCGATGCGTCCTTCTAAAGGAGCTGAACAGCTCGTCGATGGACTCTTCCGGCTTCAGGGCCAGGCGTATCTCGTAGCGCGTCCGGTTCCAGCCGGTGTACGGCACGTCCAATTCAACAAAACCGGCGTCCGCCAGCCGCCGCGCCATCAGGGCGTCGTCCCCCGGCTCCGGGTCTATCCTGAGCAGGATGGCCTTGTGACGCCCGGCATTGAGCCGCACCCAATCGAAAAGCGTCCGGACGGCCTCGCCGTCGTCCCAGGACAAGACGGGTCCGCGGCAGGCGTACAACAGGGAAAAGCCCAAAGGCAGCCTTTTTTTCAGGACCAGCATCGCCGCCCGAACCTCTCCGCCCCCCTTCGCCATCAAGGGAATGGGCTCCCAACCGGCTTTCGCCTTGATCCGGCCCCAGGCGAACGTCTGCCGCAAATTGCCGTTCGGACAACGGGCGAGAAAGTCGTTCCAGTCGGCCCTGTCCTTCTCGGTAGCGATCACTATATCCATAACCCGTCCCTGTCTCCTTGCTCTATCAACGCGCTCCAGCCGGAACCGCGGCGTCATCGTCAACCGAACGGCCGCGATCAGTCGGCGGCCTCTTCCCTTTTCTTGATGACGCGCGCCGGGTTGCCCACGGCCACGACCAGGTCGCCGATCTCCTTGGCGACCACGCTGCCCGCACCGACGATGGTCTGCCTGCCGATGTCGGCCATGACCACGCTGCGGTCTCCCACAAAACTCTTTTCCCCGATCCGCACCTTCTTGTAGACACCCCCCACGGACTCAAGCGCGCCCTTGTCCGGGTCGGAAAAATCATGCATCCGCCCCCCGGAAAGAATGGAGCATCCGCCCGCGACGACGGCCTTATCCTCAATCTCGGCCAGCCCGACGGTCGTGAACGGGCCGATTCCGCACCAGTCGCCCACGCTCGTTTCCATCTTGGTGATGACGGCTCCCATGCAAATCTGGGTATGCTTGCCGAATACGGGGAGCGTCAGCCTGTAATACGCGCCGCGAATATACTCGCCCATTCCCCCGGGCAACAGGCTCATGAACTGCGCCCCGCCGAGATACATGCCCGACGATCCGGCCTTTTTGCCGATATGCGCCAGGAGCGCGAACGGCGATGCCACCGCGAGCGCGGCTCCCCTGCATGATTTCTTTATCAATGCCTTCATGTATTCCTCCAGCCCGTCAGCGGGCCATTTTCCTCTTCAGCAACAGCGCGGCCTTGTACATCTGCCGAAAGAAGCGGGCCACGCCGTCGCCTTGATATTCCCTGAGAAACAGGCAGGTGTACCAACCGCCCGGATAAATGATGGAGCCGTCCTCGAAGAAGAGCGACTGCGCGCCGATGCGGGCGATCTTGAAGCTGCCGTGCTCATCCCAACCGCCCTGGTCGCGCTTGGCCGACCCCACGGTGACGCCCTTGTACAACGACGCGGCGATGGCCTCGGCCTCGTCGGAATACCCGCCGCCCGGCCAGCAGAACACGTCCACGCTCCTGCCGAGCTCCCGCTCCAGGACCCGCTTGGATTCCGTAAGCTCCCAGCGGACCCTTTCGAGATACTCCTCGTTGGTCTCCATGCGGCCTTCTCCCGCCGAAGCCTGAAGCTCCCGGGCCTTGGCCCCGATCTCCTCGCGCCAACCGGCCCCATCGAAAAAAGCCTCCCCCCGCTCCGCTGCATAGGCGACCAGCCCTTCGCGGACGGACGGGTCCGGAGTGTACATCGGACCACTCAGGGATTTGCGGTGCGCATAGACCGGCGCGCCCCAGTTGCCCCTGTAGGCGTCCGCACCAAGATAGGCATACTTTTTCTCAGGCCTGTCGTTCCAGTCCATCCAGACGTGGTCGTCTCCCGGATGGTGGAAGTCCACAATCTCCGGGGAGGAGAAATACCAGGTGTGGGTCATGGCGTGCGACTGGATTTCCATGCACCCGCGCCGCTCCATTTCCCGCATCTCGTCCCAATTGAGGAAGCCGTGAAGCTCCAGTTCGTCCACGGGCCGTTCGTCGTAGCGCGGCCGCAACCCCCTGGAGGGATCGACGAAGTCCGGGTTGACGAAGATCGTCCCGCAAAAGCCGTATTTCTCCAGAATGGGCGCGGCGAACACCCAGTTGTCGAGGTATCCGTCGTCAAAGGTCAGGTAGACGGCCTTGTCGGGATACTCGCCGGTCTTGTGGCATTCGAGGAATTCGGCGCTGGAAAGGGTCCGGTAGCCGCACTTCTTGAGAATGCGCATCTCGTTGTCGAACGTTTCAAAAGGCATGGTCAGGAAACTCCACACCCAGTCGGGCTTGGGAATGCCCACGGTATGATACATGATGCACGGCACTTCTCTCGACATCAGCTTTCGACCTCGCAAACGATGTAGCGGTGTTTGCCGCCCACGGTTTTCGGTATGTCGTCGACATACCGGACCTCGAGGGAAAAGGCGGGAGAAACGTCGCGTCTGATCCGCTGCTCCAGGCCATTGACGGTTGCCGCGCTCTCCTCGGAAAAGCCCTGCCCCCGGACAATATGCAGATCAATCCGGCTTCGCTCGGTCTGCCGGTACTGGAAGGCGGAAACGCCCTTCACCGCGGCCAGCAGCCGGACGAAATAGGTTCCGTGTATGGCGTTGCCCTCAGGGGTGACGAACCTGTCATAGATGCGCCCGATGTCCATCTTCATCAGGGGGAATCCCCGCCCGCAGGGGCAGACGCCGTCCATGGGCGCGCCGCAATCCCCGATGTCGTAGCGCAGAAACGGCATCCCCTCGTTCGCCAACGACGTGGCTATGATTCTGAAGGTTCCCGTTTCCGGGTCCGGCAGGAACTCGGTGTACGCCGCATGGGTCAGCAGATGCATGTTGCCGTGTTCGCATTCGGAGGCGATGCCGGGAATCTCGCGGCTGCCGTACTGATCGAAAATCCGGCAGGAAAAGGCCTTGGCGAAAAGCTCCCGCTGCCAGTCATGCATTTTTTCGGCCGAGGTCATGACGCCCTTGACCCCGGGCAAGTCGATCTTCTTCTCGATCAGGTAGTTGGCCAGGTCCGTCAGCACCGAAGGATACCCGTAGATGAAGACCCGCGAAAAGCCGCCGATGATCCCGGCCCATTCGCCCAGCGTACCCCAATTGTACTCGTAGGCATTCAGGTTGATCGTCCCTGAAATCTTGGATTTCAGCCTGTTCAGCCTTCCCGGCTTCTTGCGGAACTCCTGAGGATTGCCCCATATGCGGATGGCCATGTCGCCGGGCTTCCACCCCATGAAGGTCTGGGCCAGCATCATGGTTCCGTTCATCTTGTCCCACAACTCCGCATTCTGGTAAAAGGACACCGGCTCGCCGGTGGAGCCGCCGCTGCTGTTGCGCCGGAGCGACGCCTTGTCGAATTCATGGGAAATGAGGTCGTCCCCCCTGGTGCGGACGATCTCCTTGGTCAGAATCGGCAGCCGGGCGTAGTCCTCGGCTCCCTGGATATCCGCCGGAGTCAGGCCAACGCCGTCCATGAGCTCCCGATAATACTTCGTGGTCCCGTAGGCGTGTCCGACCAGCCGTTTCAGACTCTCCCACTGAAGCGCGCGCAGTTCGTCGGAGCTTTTCCATTGCAACTTCTCCGCCGCGGCAAAATATTCGTAGCGCTTGTCGTTGCGCAGTGTTTGCAAGAACTTGCAGATCATTCCTCTCATGACGTCACCTTTTCAAATAGATTCAAGTAACTGGAACACATTGCGCGATTGCTGTACCGGTCTGCGACGCTCTTCGGCCCCGCTTCGGCGAATTTTATCCGGGCTTCGGGGTTATCCATCATCCACAGCATGGCCCCGGCCAGGGCTTCGTGGTCTTCGGGCGGCACCACCCGGCCGTTCCCGCCGTCCTCGAGAATTTCCGAGACTCCGCCCACGTCGGTGGCCACCACGGGAACGCCGCAGGCCATGGCTTCGAGCACGGACACGGGCGCGCCCTCCCTCCTGGATGGCAATACGAAAATATCCATGGCGCGCAGCCAGGCGGGGATGTCGTCCCGGCGGCCCGCCATGAGCACCGAATCCCGCAGATCGAGTTCATCGATCATTCTCTCGACTTCCTCCCGGGTCTCTCCATCGCCGACCAGGACCAGCAGCACGCCGTCCCGCCCGTCCCGTACCCTGCGAAACGCCCGGAGCAGATTGCCGTGGTCCTTGGCCTCGGTCATCCGGGCCACGGAACCGAACACCACCCGCCCGTCGTCCGGAATCCCGCTGCCGCGCACGGACGGCCCGTCCGCCGTGAACAACGCGGTGTCCACACCGTTGGGGATGACTTCCAGCCGTTGCCCGGGCAGGCCCAGGGAATCCACGAAAAAGGATTTCAGATTGTTCGAAACCGTGGTGATGCGGCCCAGGAACGGCGCAGTCAGTCTGATGATCCGCCGCACTCCCGGCTTGGTCTGGATGGAATGCTTCGCATGTTCCGTGTAAACGACCCTGGCTCCCGCCAACCGCGCCGGAAGGAATGCGTAAAGCAGCAGGTAGCCCGCCTGGACGTGGACGATGTCGACGCGCTCGCGCCGGAAGAGCCGGTAGAGCTCCAGCCACGTTCCGAGCTTGCCCCTGCGCCCGGCGTCGAGGCTCACATGGCGCAACCCCATTTCCCCGAGTGCGGCCTCCAGGGGGCCGCCATCGCCGAACACGCCGCAGACCATTCCCGCGACCCTGTCCCGCGTCCCGTCGAGAATGGTCATGGCGAGCCGTTCGGCGCCGCCGTGGCTCAACGTGAATATGACCTCCATGACGCGCAGCATTGCTTTCCTCTCCATGTCCGATGCCGGGTACGAAACCTAGATTTCCAGGTCTTCGTGGGCCTTGAGATAGCCCTGATACCGCTCTTCCCCGACGATTTCGCTGATTTCCTTGGGGATGGGCAACTTGCCGAGAATGCGCATGGGGTTCCCGCCCACGATGGTGAACGGCGGAATGTTCCCCTTGAGATGCGTTCCGATCTGGGCCACGACTCCGTCGCCGATCACGGTTCCGGGGTAGATGATCGTCTGGGTGCCGAGCAGGCAGAAATCGCCGATTTTCACCGGCTTGATGGACCCCGGCGACGGCAGGCCGCCACCGGAAACCATGCGGCCCATGACGTCGGAGATGGGATGGCCGGAATTATCCGCGATGAACTTGGCCGCCACGAGGCACCTCTTCCCTATCTCCACACGTTCGGCCACGATGATGCGGGTCATGGGCGAAAGGTAACTGTCGTCGCCCACTTTCAGCACGGACCTCCCGCCGATCGGCACGCCTTGAATCCAGGTGTTGTCGAACATGCGGATGTTTTTACCGAAATAAATATCGACCTGCCCGGCCACGGTGGTCGACCCGTTTCCGGCATACTCCATGCGGAAACCGGGGCCGACTTCGACGCACTGGGATTTGAACATGGGTTCGTAGTACACCACGCGCCAGAAGTTGTGCCACAACCCTCTCCTGAACAGCCACTCATGGTAGAGGAAATTGTGAAAGGGTTTGATGACCGGCACGGAAAACCGGCGCACCTTGACGGCTATCTTGTAAAGAAGCTTATAAAATGGAGTTTTCTGCTCCTTGACGGCCCTGCGAAACGTTGCATATCCCATAAACGGACTCTCCTTCATGCAAGGGATTTATATACCGATACTATTCGTTTGACGCGTTCATACGGCGAAAAGGACTCGCGCACCCTGCGCGCGCCCGCCTCGCCGAAAGCCTTCATTTCGTCCCGGTCCCGGCACATGCGCACCAGACCGTCGGCCAATGCCCCGGCATCCGCGGACGGGACCAATATGCCCGTTTCCCCGTCGAGAACGACTTCCGGCGTGCCGCCCACCCGGGTCGCCAGCACAGGCTTGCCGAACAGCATGGCTTCGAGGGCCACGTTCGGCATCCCCTCGCTCAGGGACGGGAGGACAAGGCAGTCGATGGCGTTGTACACGGAGGCGACATCGCGGGTGTACCCGGTGAACGTCACCGCATCCTCAAGGGACAATTCCCCGGCGAGACGCTCCAAGGCGGCCCTGTCCTGGCCGTCGCCGACCAGAAGCGCCTTGACCTTGCCCACGCGATTCCGGGCCTGTTTCAATCCTTCCAGGAAATACGTCTGCCCTTTTTCCGGGCTCATCCGCCCGATAACCCCGAGCAGAATCTCGTCCTCGGCCACGCCGTATTCCTTCCGCAAATCGCGGGCGATGTTATCCAGGTCGTAATCGTCGGGGTCGACGGCATTGGGGATGACCGTGACCTTGCGGTGCGAGCGCATCCCGAGCCGGTCCGCCAGAGACTCCGACACGGGGATGACGGAATCGGCGAAACGAACGATGATTTTTTCCAGAATGTTGTAGCACCGCATCCGCCAGTCCTCGGAGGTCCAGCCGTGCACGAAGGCGACCCAAGGCCGTCCGGTCAGCCATTTCAGGATCAGGCACAGGACATGGGGCTTGTAGCCGTGCGATTGCAGAATCTCGGACTGCGTATCCTCCACGATCCTTCGGGCCTGCCCGACCAACCCCCAATCGAATCGCCGGGTTTGCCGGAGCAGCTCGAAGCGAACCCCGGTCTCGCGCATCCGGTCGTCAAACTCGCAACCGCCCGTCTTCCCCGCGATGTCGAACCCGGCGACCGTGGGACGGGAGAGTTCGCTCCCTCCGCAACGAAAGAACTGGATCAACCCCTTGCCGGGACCGCCGAGGATGGAGGAAGCCATAAACATGCACACGGCGGGACGCCTGTCTTTCTTCATCACTTCCAGATGCCCTCCATGGCGTCGCCCTGCCCCTTGTGCCGGAGCTTGTCCCAGCCCCATCGGAAGAACGGAACCGGGTCGTCGAACGAAAAATCGTCGCAGTATGCGGAGCGGGTAAACAGAAAATCCTTCACGAACGCCAGCTTGTTCTCGGCCAGACGGTAACTGCCCGCAAAGGACATGATGTCCCCGCCGAGCCAGCGCGAACGGGCGTCCACGTCGAATCCGGCCACGGGATCGCAGGGCAGCCCCAGGGCCAGGCGGTAGTGCATGACGGGGATATTGACACCGGCGGCGATGCTGTGTCCGACGGACCCCCAATACCGGGGGTTGACGTCGATGAGGTACGGAGTCCCATCTTCCCTGGAAATCAGGAAATCCGCCTGGCAGACGCCGTCCCACTCAAGGTGATCGAGCAGCGTCCTGAGGTGCCGCTCGCTCACGGGATCATGGACGCTGGCGCGGTAGGTCGGCTGGCCGAACGGCACCGGATAAGTGCGGACCTGGCGATAGCCTATGGAGGCCATGCAGGTCCCCTTGCCGTAAAGCATGGCCAGCCCTATGCCCGACCCCTTGATCTTTTCCTGAACGAAAAAACGTTCCAGGGGCAGATCGAGATAACGCCCGCCATCAAGGACTTCGAGCACGGAGGCCGGGGTGGCGAACTCGTTAACCGCCCAGCCGCCGCCGCCCTGCCTGGGCTTGACCAGGACAGGAAACCGGAAAGCGTCCAAAAGGGAATGGTCCTCCGCAATCTGCTCGAAGGACGCCAGCCTCGGCGTGGGCACGCCTATCCTTTCGGACAGCAGGCCGAGCCGGTACTTGTCGTGCACGCTCAACAGCGTTTCATAGCTGGGCATGGCGATGGCGAACCGCTCCCGCAGCCTTCCGGCCGCCTTGGCCACCAGGAAGGTCTCCTCCAGTATCGGCATCAGGACCCTTGCGGAGTACTTGTCGGCAGTGTCCAGAAGGCATTGCACGAAACCGTCCTCGTCCTTGAACGGCGAGGGATGGACAAACGTGCCGCAGACATGCCGGGATTGCATGGCCATGACATTTTCCGAGCCCGACCCGACGATCACGGGAATTCCGGCCTTGGCCAATTGCCGCGCGACGGTGTACCCCACCCGGCTGTGGGCGGATGTCACCAAAGCGGGGGGCAACCCTTTTTCCTTACCCGAACAACGACTCATGTTCACCCCGTTCAATCTTCCGAACCAACTCTCGGGAATCCGGAGGAACGGCGCATTCGCGATCCGGCGTCCCGCCGACGACTCCCTTACGATAAACCATTGCCGAAACCTTGCCCGCCTAGCCCTGCTCCGCAGGGACTTCGGGCTCGCGCAATTCCTTCCGCACGACGGCGTAGAAGGTCACGCTGAACAGGACGATGCTGAGAACGAACACGAACCCGAGTTCCAACGAAAAGACGTCGAACCGCGGGTAGATGAAATAGTGTATCAGGAACTGGGGCAGCATATAAACCGCCAACGGCTTGGCGTAGACGTTGTAGAGATATTTCCCGGCGGGGATGTGCATTTTCCTGAACAAGAGGAACATGAACACGCCGACCCGGAAAAACAACATGGTGCTGCCCATGGCCCACAAGACGCCCGCCATGCCGAACGGCTTCACCAGGAAGAAAAGCAGGGTGAGGTTGACGGCGAACGCCAGGACATTCAGCGGGACCATGAATTTGTGATTCGAAGTCCCGTAGAGAAGCTCCCGGCTCGGGATGTGCGCCGTCCTGAGGACAAAGGGAATCACCAAGGCGCTGATGACCGCCGTCGACGGAAGCAGCTCGGGCCCGATCCAATAATAGAGAAACGGTTTCGCATACGCCCAGACCATGTACCCGCCGAAAGCCGCCACGGAAAAGCAATGGGCGGATATGGTCAGGTAATCCGATATCATACGTTGAGAATCCTGCTCGTGCCTGCTGAAATAGGGAGCCAGAACGTCAAAGGTGCTGCACATCAACTCCTCGTAGTACTTCAGCATCTGCAAACCGATCGTATAAATGGTGACTGCCGGAAGGCTGATGTACAGGGCGATGAAGAACGCCTGCATCCGCCGGCCGAACATGTTGGAAACCTGAATCAGGAAAAAGGATATGCTGTAGGAGGAAAGCGACTTCAGCACGCGCAGGTCGAACCCCTTCGGGTTCAACGTGAACTTGTAGGACCGCTTGGCGTAAAAATAATACGCCAGGTATTCGATGATGACGAAGGCCGCGTTCGGAAAAATGACGGCGTAGAGCCCGTAGTCGTTCAACGCCATGACGACGATGATGGCGTTCATCAACACCGATTTGGTCATGACGATCAGAGAAATGGTGTTCCATTTCAACTGTGACCGCAAAACGCCATGGAATACGCGCAAGGGGATGATGGTCGAATAACAGAGGAGCAGGAACAGGACCGACACGATGAGCTCGGGCGGCATTCCGGAAAAGAACCGCTCCCTCAAGAAGGTATAGCCCACGGCTATCAGCGAAAGCGAGACCACCAGGGCGCCGCACAGCGCGTAAAACGCCGTGGTGATGCACCGTTGTGCGCTTCCCTCCCCCCACTCCTCGTACTTGCGGGAAACGTAGCGGGCGACGCTGGAGGAGTAGCCGAAATCGAACGCCATGAAATAAATGAGCAGCGTGTTTATCAGCACCCATTTGGCGTAGTCCTCGCTCCCCAACGCGCGCACGAGGATGGGCGTCACGATGAGACCCGTGGCGATGGTCAGGAAATAGGAAGCGTTGCGCAAAAGAGAGCTTCCGAAAATATACTTGAGGACAGTCATTTATACTCCATCTCGCTTGCCGGGCGCAGACATGGGCTTGAACACGGTTTCATCGACGCGGCCGCCGCCTTTCTCCTCCAGACGCCGGATCATCCAACCGGACAGGAGTTCCGCTTTTTCCGCCCAGGATTCTCCGGCAAGAGCCGCCGAAACGTCCCTCCCCCCGTCGGACAGGGCGGACTCCACGGCATCGGCGAACGACGCCGCGGTCGAACCCACGCGAATGACGCCGTCGAATTTGACGACCTCGGGCAACGGCGTGGAAACGATGGGCACTCCAGAGGCCATGTATTCCTTGAGCTTGAGCGGGTTGATATTATTTGACAACGCATTGACGACATACGGGATAATCGCCACATCGAACCCCGCGATGTACCGGGGCAGGAGCTCGTAGCGCACGGGCGGGATGTGATGGAAATTGCCGAATTGCGTCAGGCGCGACAGCGAAACCTTGGTGTTGCCGATGAGCACCAAAGACGCCTCCGGGAACCGCTCCAGGAGCGCGATCAGCAAGTCCTGGTCGGTGCGCTCGTCGATCAGGCCGAAATAGCCGATCACCGGCCCCGGCAGGTCCCTGTATATCTCCGCAGGCTCCACCCGGCCGGTCTGACGGAAATGCTCGATGTCCACGCCGTGAGTCAGCAGATAAGTCGGTCCGTTGGCGGCCTTCTTGCTCCCGGCCAGCCGGTCGGACACGGCCGCCACCATGTCCACCCCTGACAACATCGTCCTTTCGAGATCTTTCACCAGTTCGCTGTTGACCCCCGGCCATTCGCTGAACTCGTCCACGCAATAGAAGACGAACAGCCTCTCGCCGAGCCTGCCGATGTAGTCCGCCGCGTTGGGCACGGTGGCCACCACCAGGGGCGAATCGAATTCCAACGCCTCCATCGCGCTCCGCACGCAGGACACCACCTGGCGTCTGTTGAAGGCCCGAAGGGCTCCGAACTGGTTCCAGGGGACCATGAAGGGCGAAACAACGGTCAGATTTTCGGGCAGGACGATATCATCCCCTCGCTTGCCCCGTCCCAGCCACCCCATGGCCTTCTCCGCGATGCGTCCGGCGTCATAGAGGGAAATGGTCGGGTTGCGCAGGCCGATGGTGTTGACCCAAAGGATTCTGTTTTCCTTGAGGAAAACATTCATGAGGTGCTGGCAACTAAAGGGATGCCTCCCCCAGTCGTCCGAAAACACCACGAAATCCCGTCCGCTGATCATCATATTCTCCCAATGCCCCCTTTAGGGACGGCTCGGGCCTTCCCATATCCCGCCGCCGAAGGTCGTGACGATCATCCTGTCGTGATCGTCCGGGTCCACGGTAACGGACTGGATGGTGTTGAAGGGGAACGCTTTGAAACTCTCCCAACTGCTCCCGCCGTCCTGGCTGTAGAGCAGGCCATGGTGCGTGGTGCCCACGTAGAGCAGGTCCGAATCGTCCGGGTGAATGGCAAAACTCATGGTGTGGTCCCAGGAATCCCCGCCCGCGGCCTTGCCGATCTGCTTGTCCGTGAGGATGTGCTCCCAGGTCGCGCCGCCGTTCCTCGTCCGGTAGAGGCCGCCCGTCAGCCAGCGGCCCGCCGGGGACGTGGCGGTCACGTAGATTTCATCCTCGTTCTCGGGATTCACGTACAGGGATGTCGCGTGCCAGTTGAGATCCGAGTCGGCGGAAATATACTGCCAATTCTCGCCCTTGTCCGTGGACTTCCAGACCCCGCCGGGGATCTTGTACACGGCCCCTTTCTTCCTGAGGCCGGTGATGAGGCAGTATATATTGCCGCTCTTGGGATGGATGGCCAGCCGCAACACGTGCATGTTGGGGACCACTCCCAAGCCCCGGCTCTTCTTGGCCCAGGTCTTGCCTCCGTCGTCCGAGCGGAACACGCCCGCGGACTCGTCCTCGCCGAACAGACCGGCGTAAAGCGTCCGGCTGTTCACGGGCGACTTGGGGTCGAGGGCGATGGCCGTGCAGGCGAGCTTGGGCAGGCCGCCGATCTTTCCCGGGGCATAGGGAACGGTCCAGTTACGGCCCCTGTCGTCACTGACGACCACTCCGCCCTGGTGCGTGGAGGCGCTCGGCCGGGTTATGGCCAGGGCCATGTCATGGGGAATGTCGTGGCGTTTGCTCGTGGCGGCGAAGATGCGGCCGGGAACGTCCGGATCAAAGGCTATCTGGTAATAGGTGTTGCGCCAGGGGCAACCCTTCGCCGCCCAGCTCCAGGTCTTGCCCGCATCGTCGGAACGCAGGAACCCGATATCCGAATAGGCTCCGTAATGGACGTTCTTCTCGAACGGATCGAAATAATACTGCCAGCAACTGGTGACTTCCAGGCCGATGGAGGCGTATCGCGGAGCGGTTTCGCCCTCCTCGGGGGGCAGGACCGTATTGATGACGGGCCGCCAGCTATCGCCGCCGTCGCGGGTCTCGTACATGTCCCCCTGGGTCGTCAAAATGAGATGCCGGGAATCGAACGGGTCCATGCCCAGCCCGAAGTTGGTGATATAGTAACCCCACATCAACTCGGTCTGCGCCCAGGACGGCTCCACGTTGTAATCCTTGAAAAGGGCCTTTTCCCAGACGACCTTCAGCCTGAACGCGCTCTCCCATGTGTCGCCGCCGTCCTCGGAGCGCAACACCTCCTTGTTCACGTTGGAACCGGTCTGGACCGCGTAGACCACTTTGGCCTGCTTCGGGTCCATGAGGAGGAGTTTTTCTCCCTTGTACCGACGCACCTGCTCCCAGGTCGCGCCCTCGTCCTTCGAACGGAAGACGCCCCGTTTCCTGATGGCGGCGAACAGAACCGGCCCATCCTGCGACTGTCCTCCCGCGAGGCTGAACACGTCCTCCTTTTCCCCATCCCCTATATTCATTGGACGCGCCGACCATGTCTTGCCCCAGTCCCTGCTGACCATGAGGTCCTTGTTTGCGGCCAAGGCGTAAACGGCCTCGCCCAGGACGACGAACTCCGTTACCGGGACGTCCAGCACCTTGTCGAAACTCCCGCCCATGTCGGCGGAACGCCAAACCGTCTTCTTTGTGCCGACCAGAAGGACATTCGGATTCCCCGGCAACGCGCCGAGGTGCTGCACTCTCTCCTTCCCCCAGGGCGCGTTCTTGACGGCCTCCCAGTTGACGCCCTGATCCCGGCTGACCCGCAGGCGCCGGAATTTGAACACCCAAAAGGCGACGTCCTCGAAAAATACGGCGGGAGGAGAAAACTGCATGAAAGTCGAACCGTTTCTCCGGTGAATGATCTCCCAGGAAGCGCCGCCGTCGGTGGAGCGAAAGGCCGTGCCCATGTCGGTGCCGAGAAAAAGCAGGTCCTTTTGATACGGCGAGAAGGAAGGGACATACACGCCGCCCGCGCCGCCCGGTCCACGTTGAGTGAATTCCCCGCTCGCGGCGTCGGCCGGGAGCGAAGACGCCGCCCATCCCAATATCAGGACGAGACAACAAATCATCCGGGCAAGACGTATGCTCATATGGTTGTTCGCAGCGGCCATGGCTCCCTCCTAAGGCTTCTTGTCCATCATCGTGTACGTACGTTTCTTCTTGATCTTGTACTTTCGCTTTTCCCCTTCTTCCGGCGCTTCCACGGGAACGTGCTCCTCGACCGTTTCCGCGGCACTCTCTTCGTCATACGCCACATCAATAAGGACAATCACGACATATACAGCCAACAGATAATAGAGACTCTTGAAATATCCCGCTGAAATGAACTGGCTCCCGCAAAACTGGCCGACAAAGGAAATGTACAGGCCCTTGTAGAGGGGATAATGGGGCCGGACCTTCATGGCCGGGTCCTTGATCCGCTTCTTCAGGGTCCGCAGCGGATACAGGACCATGACGAGGTAGCAGACGAGGCCGATAAGCCCAAGTTCCGCAGCAATCTGAATGACGGAATTGTGCGCCGTCATGAACACGGCTCCGCTCATGCCGCTGCCCGCCGAGAACTGGCCGACGCCGACGCCGGTCAGGAGATTCGAATAGAACATGTCGAGGCCATGTTCCCATATGGCCATCCTTCCGAATTCGCTTTGCATGTTGTAATCGGAAGAGAGGTCCGTCAGCGTCGCCATCCGCTCCCAGAACGCCCCGGGCAGAAAGTTGAGAGCGATCAACCCGATCAGCGCGCCCGACAGGATCAACTTGAAACTGACCTTCTCGAAACGCAGAAACACGAGGAAGACCACCACGAAGGCGAGAACGCCGCCACGGGATTCGGTCAGTCCCAGCCCCAATACCCCGGTCAGGATGACGAAATACCCGATCCACTTGACGACCGGGATGCGCAACGAATGCAAATAATAGAACAGCAGCGGCATGAACGAGAGCAGAACATAGGCCACATCATTGGAATCATAGAGAGATCCCTCGATCATGGCCCGCCCCTGCCCATGGTTCATGACCAGACCGAACGCGAGCAGTGCGAAAACCAGCAAGCCGCTGTTGAGCAATACGCGCAACCCGTTTTCGCCTTTGGCAAGGACGACCAGCGAAAAGAAAAACGCGATCGTATAGAGATAGGTCTTGGCCATGCTGAAGGCTCCGCCCACCCAGACGCTCATCGGCACGGACAGGAAGACCATCGCCATCAATCCCAGAATAAATTTGAACACCGGCACGTCCCTGAACATGTCGGCGAAGGACTGTCGCTGTTGCGAAACGGCCATGGCGATAACGCCCACCGCCGCGGCGATGAAACCCAGCCCGCGAAACGCGAATATGGAGCTGAAGGCGGGAAGATTCCCGACAAATACGAGCATCAGCAGATAGATGGCAAAGTTCGGCAACAGGCCGATGCGGGGGCTGCGGACGGAGTTCAGCATCAGGACTCCCTCGGCTTCCAGGAAATGTATTTTTCGCCCTTGAAATACTGGACCAGGCCGATGACCGCGCTCAGATGGAGCAGAAGAAAGGAATACGGCAACTGCTTGATGCCGCCGTCCGCCCTTCGAAAGGCGTAGGCTGCGGCATAAAAGAATATCTGGCCGACCAGGGCCAGGACATAGAAGCCGCCGTCGCCCAGGACGCACAGATTCGCCGCCAGAAGCAACGCCATGAGCGGCAGGGTCAGCCAACGCAGAATCTTATGCGAGAAGAGCTGCCACAGGAACCCGATTCGCCGGTTTTTAACCAGCTCCGGCAGTTGCGAAAAGACGATGATCCAGGACTGGGTCATGATGCGGGTCTGACGTTTGAGCTCTCCCGGCCCGACCTCGTCCACGGGCTCGCGGCAGATCGCGCCCTGCTCCTGCACGACCGCATATCCGGACATGACCGCCTGAATCGGATGGAGAAAATCGTTGATGTGTTCGGGCCGCATCGGCCGGTACAGGGAGCGGCGCATGGCGTATATGGCGCCGTCCGCGCCCACCACGCCCCAAAGGGAGCCCTCCATCTCCTTCAGGCTGTCCTCATAGCGGCGGTATGCGCCGCTGCCGGATTCGCCGTTCTTCGCGACGTACTCCGAATGCCCGCTGACCAGCCCGATTTCCGGGTCGGCGAAATGTCCGGCCAGTTTCCGGACCGCGTCCCTGTCGAACATGGAATTGGCGTCGGTGAACACGAGGATGTCGCTGTCCGTCTCGTCAGCGGCCCGGTTGAGCGCGGCGGTCTTGCCCTGGTTGGTTTCCTGGACCAGCAGCCGCGCCCTCTCGCCGACGAATTCGGCGACGATTTCCTCGGTCCTGTCCGTGCTGCCGTCGGAGACGATGATGAAATCCATCTTTTCAGGAGGATATTCGAGGTCGAGAAAATTCCTGATCTTGTCGGCGATGACGGCTTCCTCATTGAAGGCGGACAGAATCATGGTCACGCTCGGCAGGCCGTCCCCGCCGAAGGCCGCGCGACGGGGGCGCATCCGGACAAGGAGCCGCAACGCGAGGGGATACCCCGCAAAGGCATAGGCGAGAACCGCCAGGCACCACCAGAAAACGGATTCCATCACACGGCTCCCCCGCCCATCGCGCGGGCGACATGTTCGATGTCCTGTCCCGTAACATACCCCTGGGTCGGCAGCGTCACCAGCGACCGGGCAAGCCGCTCGGCGCCTGGATACGTTCCATCCCCGGCCAGATGCGGCCGCAACGCCTCTATCTCATGCAGACCGGTGGGGTAGGAGCGGACCACGCCGTACTCCTTCATGACATCGCCGGGGCCGCTGTCCAGCAGCGGAAGCCGGAGCCATACGGAATCGCTTCCTTCCGGCAAGCTGGGGAATTTCCTCCCATTCAGGACGTTCATCCATTGAACGGCGACGCTCCCGCGCCCGGCGTTGATGCGGTCAAGACGACGCAGCATCCGCATCCCCAGCCCGGCCTGGAAAGGCGTCAATGCGGTCACGCCGAAATCCGGATCGAAATGGGACTCGCCCAATTTCAGGAACGGCAGACTGTTGGGAATCCAGTACAGGCGCGGATGCATGAGAACGCACAGGGCCAGGGCCGTGAGCCACAGCTTGACCTTTCCCCGCATGGACGGGGCCGGGGGAGCCAGGGCGTCCAGCCCTTCGGCAAGCCAATCCTCGTCCGTGACCAAAATGCCCCCGTCCACGGCGGAAATATTCTTGCCCCGGCTCAGGCTGAACAGACCGATGTCGCCGAACGTTCCGGCCTGTTTGCCCTTCCAGGCCGCTCCCATGGCCTGGGCCGCATCGTCGAACAGCGGAACACCGTATCGGCCGGCCATTTCACGGGCCATGTCCATATCGGCCGGGCAACCGAAAAGATGGCAGACCATGAGGCACAGCGACCTGTCGCCCAAGGCGCGCTCCAGGCTCTCCGGGACAGGCCCGAGCGTTTCCGGGTCCACATCGTAAAGGCGGACCTTGAGCCCGGCGTGAACCACGGCCGAGGCCACGGAAAAGCTGGTGTAGGCCGGAATCACGACCTCGTCGCGAGCCGGAAACCGCGCGTGCAGCGCGCTCAGCCCCGCGCTGACCGCGCCCCGGCCCGAGGAGAAGAACCGCACATGCCGCTTGCCAAAGCGGGCGGCCACCTGATCCCTGAAACGGGTCATGCTGCGCTCGCCGTCCACGGCCGCGAGCAAGCCCTGAACGATATCGCCCAGGGAAAAGGGAACACCGGAGGGAGCCAGGGCGCGCAACGTCATGGGATGTTCCTCACGATGGACGGCCCGATAAGCTTGGTCAAAGGCACCGGCAGCTTGCGCCAGACGCGGATGGCAAATTGAAATTTGGCGTTTTCCGGGTTCATCTCGGGCAATTCGCCGCCGTTGGGCATGATGTATTGCCAATTGAGCTGCACCGGCTCCGCTCCCCATTGCTTCTTGAAGCGGAAGGTGCCCTTCTCCGGCGTGGAACGGCCGAAGTCGAAGGTCGAGCACCCTTCCGCGCAGGCGTGTTCGATGAGGGTCCAGTACAGGAGGTTGTTGGGGCAAAGGGAATTGTAGTCCCGGATGGACGACGCCCACGGAATTTCGAAAATCGACCGATACCAGGTGCCGAGACCGGCGGCCACGCAACCGTCGGCATGGTTGACCGTGAACAGCCTAGTGGATTCCGGGAACGCGTCCAGCACGTTCGCGAACAACTTTTTCGAGTACACCGGCGTTCCCAGGTCGCGCATGTTGCGGGCGAACACCTCGTAGAAATCGTCAAGCAGCTCATGCCGCCCGGTGGCGACGGTCAGCCCGGATTTCGTGGCCTTCCTGACCTGATTGCGCACCTTGGCCTTGAAGCCCTCCCAGAGCGCTTCCGCCCCGGGGGCCAGGTCCAGGCGCATGGTCACCTTGTGCGTCTTGGAGGGCAACCCCTGCGCCACCGCGCCGATATGGCGCAGTTCGAGGAACTGCGCGCCGCATTCCCGCACCAGCGCTCCGGCCCGCTCGATCAGGGCGTTCGACGCTGCCGGGTCCTCCGCGAGGACTCCACCGAAATTGAAAAAGGGAAGCGAGGTGAGGAAAGTGCCGAAGAGACGGCTGCGCATAAGCACGACAGGCAGAATGCCGAGCACCACGCCCGCGTCATCCCGTGCCCACAACGGGTACGGCGCATGGCCAAAGGTCTTCTCGACAACGCCGAGCCAGCCGGACCGGTGGTAGTTGGCGGCCCCGTCCGCCGCATCGACAAACGCGTTCCAGGCCGCCGTATCCGCCGGAGAGGAAAGGTCGGCGAGGGAAACCCGTATCCCGTTAGGAGCCATGGCCGCCTCCGCCCACGCCCAGCACCGAGGCCATGGGGGCAAAATGAAACGATCCGAGCAAGGTGCGCAGTTTGGATTCCGTCTTGTCCAGGTTCACGTAATGCCGGAAGCGGGATTTCCATCCCGTATTCGCAATGCGGGGTTGCCCCGGATCGATCTCCCAGGGATGGAAATAGAGCACGACCGGATTGCCGTCCCGGTTGATGGACTTGAAGGCCCGCTCGATCAGGCTCACCGGGAACAGCCGCAGATACCCGCCCCCCGCCACCGGGAAATTCATTTCCTTCCCGAAGGCGGAGAAGAATTTCGTGGTCAGCGGGAACTCCCGGATCGTGCCGTTCTCGCGCTCGATATCGTGGGGGAAACGCGGAGCGTCCGGAATGCCGTAACGGTCGTGGAATATGGGAAAAATGGAGGAATCATAGGCGAACCCCTCCTCGATGAGAATATCCAACGCCCACAGCGACCGATCGACGATGGAGTAGCTCGGCGCGCGGTAGCCCGTCACGGCTTTGCCGGACTGATCTTCCAGAATCGCCTTGGCGCGGCGTATATCCTCGCGGAACCTGTCCGGGCCGATGTCGTAGACCAGTTGGTGCCCGTAACCGTGGCAGGCGATGTCATGCCCGCGGTCGGCGATGCGCCGGACCAGGCCCGGGGCGCGCTCCGCGATCCATCCTAGGGTGAAGAACGTCCCCTTGGCCCCGAATTCATCGAAAAGGTCCAGAATTCTGGCCACATTGTTTTCCACGCGCAATTCCATGGAATCCCATGACGCGCGGTCGATGCAGTGCTCGAAGGCGCTGACCTGGAAATAATCTTCCACGTCCACGGTAAGGGCGTTGGCAATCCGATTCTTCATGACCGTTTCTCCGGGTCGAGGGAGCGAGGATACAGCCGTTTCACGGCCCTCCACTCCGGTAAAACCACGCGATGTTCCGTCAGGACGATCACCGAGGCTTCGCCCCCCGTGGGGCGGCCGCATGATCGTTGTATGCCGTTCATGCCGTTCATGAAATTACCCTTGCGGCCTGGATATGCCGACGGTGACGGTTTTGGCCTGGTGTCGGATGGTGTCGATGGGGCGGGTCATTTCCTCGATGGCCTTGTTGAGGACGGTGAGGATGTCGGCCAGGCGCGCCTCGGTGGCGCAGATGGCCTCGGACTGGTTGACCAGCCAGAGCATGTAGTTGGCCAGGGACGAGGCCACCCGGGCGGGCAGGGCCGAATCCGTGGCACCGGAGGCGATCCGC
>NZ_JAQKGU010000015.1 GCF_028532725.1 Desulfovibrio sp. Fe33 | reverse complement strand
CCCCCGGAGCCGAAACAGAAACGGTAAAAGTGTTACCTATGTTCCCGGGCAGAAGTGTTACCCATGTTCCTGGTTGCACAAACCCTTTTCAAAGGGTTTTTTCTCCCCTTCCCCCGGCCGCCGGAGGCTCCCAAAAAAGCGCGGCCCCGCACGATGTGCGGGGCCGCGCTTCATTATCCGCATGGGGCGTTATTCGCCGGAGATTTTGAGGGTTTCGGCCTGGGAGCCGTCATCGATCCATTCGAGTTGGATTTCGCATTTGGCCTTGTCTTTTTTGCGGGCGAGTTTGAGTTCGACCTGCATGGAGTCGGGCACGCCGAGAACCAGGGTTCCTTCCTCGTTTTCGGCGCGGATGACTCCGGATTCGAGGGAGTCGGCCAGGTCCTTGAGGTAGGCGACCACCTGGGGGGTCTCCATGGTCTGTTTGATTTTGATCTTGCCTTTGCCCATCGTATCCTCCTCGTTTTCGGTTCCGACGAAGCTGAACAGCCCGCTTCGCGGTGCGGCGGCAGGTCCGTCGGAATTTTTATTTTCCTGCGGGGGCGCGGATTGCGTAGTTTCGCCGGACGGGCGGACCGCTGCGGGCGCGGTGTCGGGCGCGACCCAATCCAGGGGGTTTGTCCCGAGTCTTTCGTCGCTCATGGAGCACCTCTGCGGAGCAGTTCCAGGGCCAGGTTCCGATAGTCTGCGGCCCCGTTGCTGCGGGGTTTGTAGGTGAAGATATCCTTGCCGAAACTGGGCGCCTCGGCGAGGGAAATATTGTCGCGGATGGCCGTTTCCAGGAGGGCGTCGCCGAAGTAGTCCCTGATTTTGCGACGGATCTCGCGGTGGAGTTTTTTGGTACGCTGGTAACGGGTCATGAGAATGCCGGTCAGGGCCAGGTCCGGGTTCCAGCCCTTGCGGATCGCCTTGACTGTTTCCATGAGCTTGCCCAGGGATTGCAGCGCCAGGAATTCGGGCTGCACCGGAACGAGCAGCTCTCCGGCGGCAACCATGGCGTTGAGGGTGAGCATACCCAGGTTGGGCGGGCAATCGAGGATGGCGAAGTCGTAGCCCGAGACGGAGGAGAGGGCATCGCGCAGGCGGGATTCGCGTCCCTCAGCCGAGGCCAGGTCGACTTCGGTTCCTGCCAGGGCCACGGAGGCGGGCACCACGTGGAGCGGGCCGACCTCCATGGTCACTGCGTCTGCGGGACATTCGCGCATCAGGACCGCGCTGACGGTTCGGGGCAGCTCGTGGGCCATGATGCCCAGCGAGTAGGTCAGATGCGCCTGGGGATCGAGGTCCAGCAGCAGCACGCGCTGGTCCTGACGGGCCAGGGCGGCTCCCAGGTTCACGGCCGTGGACGTCTTGCCCACGCCCCCTTTCTGGTTCAGCACGGCGATGGTGCGCATGGTTCCCGAAGCCCTGCCTAGTGCGTGGTCTGGAGGGTTATCTTCTTGATGACGTACTCCCGCCCGTAGCGGCCGGTCAGGGTGTTGATCCTTTCGAGAATCCGGTCCCGATCCGCCTCGACCATGTCGGAGTTTTCATCTTCGATGCCGAACAGGTCGGCCACCTCATTCCATTCAAAGGATTGATCTTGCGTTTCAGCCATTGTTTTGATCTCCGCGATTTGCAGTGACGGTTTATTTCTTGCCGGCGGTCTTGGCCGGTTTTTTCGCAGTATTTTTCGAGGCCGCGTTCTTTTTTGCCGTCTTGGCGGCAGTCTTGCCGGGGGCGGCCTTCGGGGCTTCGGGCTTGGCTTCGGATGCGGGCTTGCCGCCGGTTTTCATCTCGGCTTCGGGCGTTTCGGCCTTGGCCGGAATCTTTGAGTCGGCCATTGCGGGCGGCTTCGCCTGCTCGTTTTTGGCAGGAGGCATGGCCGGTTCCTTGGCGGCCGGGACCTTGGCCGCGGGCTTTACGGCGGGCGCACCGCTCTCGGGCCGTACCGCGGGGGCGGGTACGGCGTCGCCGATTTTAAGGTCGGTTTCCGATGTGTCGTTCCAGCTCAATTCGAAGCCGATTTTCTGCTTGTCGTTCTTGACCTTGGCCTCAACCTTGACGGTTACCTGGGCCGAGGGCTTCATGACCACCAGCTCCTCACCGCTTTCCAGAACGATGGTGCCGGATTTGAAGCTTTTGGCAAGGTCTTCGATGTAGGACACCGCTTCCTTGTACTCCAGTACCTTCTTGACGCTGAGTTTCTGCTTTTCCACGTTCGCAACCTCCTTTCGGTTGGCCGTCAGCAAAGCGACAGCAGGAATTCGCTTATTGCGCGCCCGTCGAGGAACGGGGCGCTCCGCTCGGTAACAAGCGGCCCGTCGATGACCGTGAAGCCGTTCGCTTTCAGCCGGTCCTTTTCGATGCCGCCCGCGTATTCGCCGTGTTTCGAGTCCACCAGGACATAGCCGAGGACTTCGGCGTCCGTGCTCCCGGCATCGGCCGAGAGGTGGCGGCAGAGCACTTCCGCCCGATCGGCCACGGACATCCCGGGCGTTTCGGGGTCCGCGCCTGTGGACGGTACGAAAATCTTGGGGCAGGTGTTGGAGGCCACGGCTTTGCCCACGCCGTCCGCCAGCAGGTTGGCCTCCACGCTGGAATAGAAGCTGCCCGGCGGGTAGCAGATGAGGTCCGCCCTGCCGATCCAGTCCTTGACCTTGTTGCGGATGGCCGTGTGGACCTTTTCCCTTGAATCGAGGGAAGGGGTCAGCCAGATGGATTCCACGGGCGAGGGAATCGGCTTCGATTCCTTGCCGGTAATCATGTGCTGGCCCACGATGGTGCGGCCGTCGGCCAGTCGGGCGGCCAGGTGCAGGTCCTTGTTCACGGTGGGACGGACCACGCCGCAGACCTGGACCAGCTTGGAGAACAGATAGATGACCGGGTCGAGCTGGCGGCGGTTGGACAGGTAGCCCGCCGTCAGGACCAGGTTTCCGATGCTCGCGCCCCTGAGGTCGAAGTCCGGCGGCATACGGTCCAGGAATTCATAGAAATAGTTGCGGATGAGCTTGCGCATGGGGTCCGGGATGCGTCGGACAAGGGGATGCACGCCCGTGGCCATGGCGTCCAGCTCTTCGCGCAGGGCCGCATTTTCCGCGTCCTTGGGCAGACGGTGGGTGAAGAGGTTGTATATTTCGGGGTTGCCCTTCACGGACTGGTCGGCCAGGGCCATGAGCCGGTTGCGGATGTCGCCCACGGCGGGCATCCCGAAGGCCCGGCGGATGACCGCGGAACTGCCGCCCGAGTCGAAGGGGGTGATGAGATGGATGGAGTTGTGCGTGTAGCGGATCAGTTCCCGGGAAGTGTCGCGCAGGGCCGTGCCGCCGCTGAAGAAGAGCACGGACGGACCCAGTTCTGGGGCCCGTCTGAACTGCTCAAGCTTGCGTGGGTCGGGGATGGTGACGTCCCTGGTGACTCGAATGCGCAATGTCCGCTCCATCAATCGGCCGGAAGAAGACCGGTTTTCATATAGTGCAGGCATACCTCGGAAGCGCGGTCGAAGTCTATGCCCCCGGATATTTCTATGAGGTCCGCCTTGGCAAGGATGTCGGCGTAGGCGTCCTCGTCCGGGTCTTCGCGGCGCGCGGGATCGTCAGGCAGATAGAACAGCCCCGTGGGCTTCATGAACGCGGGCAGGAGGTCCTTGCGCTCCCTCGGGTCCACGAAGTCGGCGCGCATGGGGAGATCTTCCCGTTTCCAGTTGAGGATGACCAGCCCGTTCATGGGGCAGCGCAGCTCGAATTTGCCCGGTCCGTAGCATTCGTCGATGAGGGCGTCGTACTTGTGCTCCAGTTGCCACAGTTCGTCCTGCGGCAGGGACAGGAACCGTTCGCGCAGATCCGGCTCCACGATGCGGCAGAGGTCCGGGTTGTTCAGGGCCGTGCCGGGATTGATGCGGGGCTGTTTGGCCACCCCGTACATGAACAGGCCCCCGCCGTTCTCTTCGACCATGACCCGGTCGTTGGAGACGAAAGTGGTGCCCTTGCTCATGAGGTGCAGGGCCAGGGTGGATTTGCCTGCGCCCGAGAATCCGGCCAGGGAGATGCCGCGTTCCCCCGAGCGGACTCCCGCTGCATGGCCCAGGAATCCGCCCCGGTTGAGCTTGCACTCGATGAACCGGTTGTTGATGAAATTGATGACCTGGTTGGAGTTTTTCAGGCACGGCCCCACGGCCACGTTTTCGCCGTCGCCGAAAATGAAGTGCATTCCGGTCAGCCGCTTGCGCACGACTCGTCCGTCGGGCAGGTCGATCCATTCCTCCTTGATCTTGGTCTTGCCGGGATCTGGCTGCTTGACGTTGAAATCGAGATCGGACTCGGGGGCGGGGGTCTCGTGGGTCGAGACGACGATGTCGGAATCGCCGCTTTCCGTGACGAATTCCTTGAAGTATGCGGCCAGGGCGTCATTGAGCTCGTCCGAGGAACTGTCCACCCGGATGCGGCAGCCGCCGAGGTCGAGGAAGAGTTTGCGGGCGGCGGGGCAGGCCGTCTTCACGGCCTCGGCCAGCTCCCTGCGGGTCGTGCCGGTCAGTTTCATTTCAGTTTCTCCATGACATAGTCCACGTAGCGCGCGGCGGCGTCGATGCCGCTTGTTTCCTGAATGCCCCGGAAGCCCCCGAACACGGAGACCTCGAAGACATAGGGGCCGTCGTCGGTGATGGCCACGTCCACGCAGGTGAAGTCGAGGTTGAAGTCGGCCTGGGCCTTGCGGGCCAGCTCGATTATTTCGGGGGCCGGTTCATAAGGCCTGTACTTGCCGCCCGAGGCCGTGGTGGTGTTCCACGCCCCGTTGGTCTTGCATCGGGCATAGGTGGTCAGGTACTCGCCGCCGAGAAAGGCTATGCCCAGGTCCAGGTCGCCCAGGTCGATGGTCTTCTGGATGTACATGATGGGATGGTCGGCCCGGTATTCCTCGATGGCCGCCCGGGCGTCGGGACCGTTCTTCAGCACGAACATGCCGCGCGCCTTGGAGGTGTAGAGCGGCTTGAACACGGCCTCGCCGTAGTTTTCCAACGCCGTCATGGCCTGGTCCACACTCTCGGTGATGGTCGTGGGCGGCATGGGGATGTCCTTGAGCTGGAGGGAGATGGTGCAGGACAGCCGGTCCAGGGCGCGCAGGATGGAGTAGGGCGAGCTGAATATCCGCAATCCCCGCTCGTGCAGGTAGCGCAGCACTTCCAGCCGGTCCAGGAGGTCCGGCGAATAGCGCGCGCCGATCTTCTTGATGATGAGGGCGTCGAAGTCGTTGAGGGTGTGCCCGTTGTAGTACGCCTTGCCCGAAGGCAGGTCCAGCCGGACGTCCTCCATGTTGATGAGCACGCGTTCGCCGCCCGTCTTCTCGGCCACGGTGTCCGCCAGCTTTTCGGAGGACCAGCCTCCTTCGATGCCTATGACTCCTATCTTCACGAAAAGGCTCCTTGGTTGCCTAGTAGTAGAGGACGTCCTCGGGCAGGGAGAACCGCTCCCACGCCCCGCCCTGGAACTGGTGTAGCTTTTCCAGCAGGAACATGGACCTGTTATACATTTCCTTGGCGAACTTGAAGTTTAGTTCGAATCGGGTGGAAGTATAGAAGGACCGCGCCAGGGCGAACGCCAGACGCGCCTCGACCGTGTGGTCGTCGTGCCGCCGGGCGAATTGGATGATAAACCTGTAGAACTGCGCGATGACCGAATTGAGGCGGGCGCGGTGGGCGCTGTCGAAGATGGGAACCCGGAAGTTGGACACCAGGAAGACCGATGCGTCCTGGATGTAGTCGAAGTCGCGCGAACGGTACAGGTCGATGTAGTGAATCTGCTGGGCCTCGTGGTTGTAGACCACGTTGTTGATGTTGAAGTCGCCGTGGATGAAGACCGAGAACGGCGCTTCCAGCTCGGCTTCGAGTTTTGCGCAGATGTCGAGCAGGGCCTTGGTGGAGGCGACCTCCGAGGAGCCCAGGCTCTTGGGGTCGCGCCAGAACTGGGGATGGGTCTGGAGCACGCCTTCCAGGCGGGACTGGATCTGCCGGATGTAGTCGGTCTTGATCGGCAGGCGGACCATGGTGGTGCTCCAGGTTTCCTGCACGGTGTTTTCCAGAATGAAAAGCGCGTTGCGGACCAGTTCGCCGTCGCCGGAGAGGATGACCTCGTCCAGGGTGCAGCCGTTGAGGAATTCCACCAGCATGGAGCCCTTGTCCGCGTCCTCGTGGAAACCGTAGATGTCGGCCACCAGATTGGGGAATATCTGCTTCCAGCGCTGGATGGACTCGCGTTCCTTGCGGATTTTTTCGAGGCTGCCTTCCTTGTAGATGGAGCCCTGTTTTTTCTCCTCGGGCGTCAGCGCGTTGTCGCGGGTTTCCACCTTGCCGATGCGGCAGCCGGAACGGGTGCCCCAGATGGCGCTGAAGTCGATGTCCGAAAAGGAGTCGCTGAATCCGGATTTGCTCAGGGTTTGCTGCAACGCCTCGAACTGCTCGATCTTGATGCGTTCGCCCAGCAGGGAGAAAATGATCGCCTCGCCGATGTTCAGCAACGCGTCGCCCACCCGCTCGAAGTAGCGGAAGATGAACAGCACCGTGACCAGGGACTGGGCGTCGCGGCCCATGCCCATTTCGTTCATGACCCGGTCGAAGCGGACCTTGTACACGTCGTCGAGCTGCGGCTCGGCCTTGCAGATGTAGAGCGCCTTGGACATGTCTTCGTTGTCGAAGGCGTCCAGGATGCTCCCCAGCCGGTCCAGGATGATCTCGAAGACTTCGGTGTAGCCGTAGCGCTGCACGAAGGATTGGTCGTCGAGATATTGCATCTGCTTGACGATATTGACGAAATAGTCGGCGATCTTCTCAAGGTTCACGCAGATGACCTGGATGGCGCGGATCTTGTTGAGCTGCCGCTTGTCCAGGGTCCGGTCCGAGTGGATGCGCGAATAGCACTTGTTCTCGATGATCGTTTTGAGGTTGTCGATGTAGTCGTCGCGCGAGGTGATCTTGGCGTACCGCTTGCGTGAAGGGGCATCCATGAACTTTTGCGTCGAACGGGCCTGGTTTTCCACCTCGTAGACGATGAACTTGAAATTCTCGCCCAGTCCTTCGAATGTAATCATGGGCTCAGCGAACCTTGAGGAAAGCGCTTTCCGACGCCTGGACGGAAGAGGATTCCTTCCACTCCACCTTGATGGAGAGCTTGTTTTCCGTCCCTTTCTTCTTGGCTTTGACCGTGAAGTTGAGAAGGCCATGGGGCTCGAGATGAATCTCGTTGCCGTTGGTGGACAGGTCTATGGAATGCTTTTCGAAACCATCGATAAGCGCTTTGAGGAAGTCTTTGATGGTTTCACAGTCCTGGAGCGAATCGAACACGAATTTTTCTTCTGCCATGGGGTCCTTGCCTGTCTGTTGTCTATCCCGCCAGCCGGGCTTTGTATTCCTGGATGATCGAGCGTCGGGAGATGTTGTTGACGATGAGTTTCTTTCGGATGCCCAGGTCGTCCCAGGCGGGCTGGAGGCCAATCTCACGGGCGGCCTTGTCCGATTCCTGCTGGTTCAGTGGCTTGGTTTTTTCGCCCATGTGGCAGTCGTCGCCCATGAAGATGAGCTTGTCCCTGCCGGAAATGCGGCGTCCGTTCTGTTCGTTGACCACGGAAATGAGGAATTCGGTGTATTCCTGCGATTGGGGGTTCCAGACCTCGATGCCGTCCACGTCGTAGTCGCGCAGCAGGATGGGCCAGAACTGCTCCGGGTGCGGGATGACGATGCAGCCGCCCAGGGACCGGACTTCCTCGATGACTTCGCTGGCCCGGTAGAAGAAGGACAGGTCGAAGCCCTTCTTGACCAGGTTCTTGACGACTTTGAGGTAAGCCTGGACCTTGTCCACGGCGTTGTCGCCCAACTCGTCGCGCATGGCGTCGAACCAGTTGCGCAGCAGCTTGTTCTTGACCGACAGGCGCGGGACATCGGTCCAGTGCTCGTTGAGGAGGCGTTCCACCTTGGAGACGTTGATCCGCACGAAATCGATAAGTTCCTGATCGGCTCCCGTGGCCTTGGCGGCGCGCTCGATGCGGGCCTCGTCGGGCTTGGTGATGGTGTGCATGAAGTCGAAGAGCTGGCCGGAACGGTACTTGAAAGTGTGGGCCAGCATGGATTTGAGCACGCCCGCGTCCTTGACCCGTTCATCGGTGAAATGCAGCAGGAGCTGCACCTTTCTGTTGAAGCCGGAGGAAAAGCAGTCCACCTCCACCCCGGAGTAGCCGTCCCAGCTCATGAGTTGGTTATGCTGGGTGGGGATGAGCAACTCGTCCCTGCGGTTGGGAAACATGGCGTCCACCCTGGTTCGGATGTGTTCCATGGGCACGAACTCGGGGTGCCAGTGAACGGCCAGCAGGGCCTCCTGGCGGACGTAGCTTTGCTGCGGGGTTACCACCTGCTCCACCTGCCACGGCTCGAGGTCCGTGGAGACCACGGCGAAGAACCGAGTCAGGTCGGCTTCGGTGATCTCTTCGCCGATGTCGGCCGGAAAGGCTCGGCAGTCGCAAAGCTTCGGGTCGTTCTTGATAAGTTTCATGGGCGTCGTTCCGGGTCGGGTGTTTCAGTCGTACTTGGCGTGGCAGCGGCCTTTCTCGTGGACCAGGGCGTCCACGGCGGCGTGCATACGCTCCAGGTCGCCGGATTCGTATGCCGCCTTGAACTCCGCGCAGACGGCGGTGTAGCTTTCATAGTATTCGTCCCCGTAGCCGGGGTAGGTGACCATGAGGGCCGAGTCGGCCAGGAAGGCGTCAACAGCCTCTTCCGGCGGCACGCTGCCGTCGTGGATCATCTTGAGCACTATCCTGAAGCTTGAGCGCATACGTTTCTTGAGGTCCTTGTATTTGGGCTTCGCGGGCTGCCCGTCCTCGCCGACGGGTTCCTCGGCACACGGTTTGGCCGCTTTGAACTTGGCCTTGAGGCTGATCTGGCCATATTCGTTTTTCACGCCGATCTTGATCTTGCGGAAATCGTCCACGCAGGCGAACTCGTCATGGCCGCCGTTTTCGACGGCGTCGGCCAGTTCGCGGAAGAATGCGGCGAGTTCCTTGGGGTCAAGATATTTGCTGATGGTCGTGTCGTTGCTCATGGGGACTCCATTGGAATTAATTATTACATGCATACCTGATAAAATCGGTTCGAGACAATGCGCCTTACCGGATTGTCACAATTGTTCACACAGGAGGTCGGCGGGCGAATCCGCGCGCCCGGCTTCATTTCCTTTTCGGCGGAATGCTGCTACCCAGGCAGCTATAGCCGGAGGGGTACATGATACGCTTTTTTATTGATTTTGTTCTGGCCGCCGCCATTGTGTTACAGCCCGCCGCCGGGCTTTGTTTCGATTTGACCCTGCTGCACGTCAACGATTCCCACTCCTATCTCGACGCCTCCACCGAGCGGATCGTTCCGCAGGGCGTACCGGTTCAGGCCCGGATGGGCGGCTGGGCGCGGCTCGCGAGCGCGGTCCGGGACGTTCGCGCCGGGGCCGGGAACGTCATCCTGCTCCACGCGGGCGACGCGGTGCAGGGCGGCCTCTATTTTATGAGGTACGGGGGCAGGCCGGAGATGGAGCTGCTCGACCGGCTGGAGTTCGACGCCTTCGCGCCCGGCAACCATGAGTTTGACCGGGGCGCGTCCTTTCTCGCCGGGATGCTGCAATACGCCAAGGTCCCGGTGGTCTGCGCCAACCTGGACGCGTCGGCGGTCCCCGCGCTGGCTGCCCGGGTCCGGCCCTACACTATCGTCGAGCGGGGCGGCGACAGAATCGGGGTCATCGGGCTGCTCACTCCGGAGACCCGCGTTATCTCCAGTCCGGGTGAAGTGCAGTTCCGCGACGTGGTTCACGCGGCCGCGCTTCTGGTGCGGGAGCTGGAGGCGCGCGGCGTGAACAAGATCGTGCTTCTCACCCATCAGGGCTTCGCCGAGGACAAGCGCCTCGCCGCCGAGGTCCCCGGCGTGGACGTCGTGGTCGGCGGCCATTCACATACCCTGCTCGGCAATCCCGGCGGCGTCGAAGCCCTCGGCTTGCGGCCGGAGGCCGCCTATCCCACGGTGGTCAGAGGCGCGGACGGCCAGGACGTCTACGTGGTTTCGGCCTGGAAGTGGGGGCGGGTGCTGGGCCGCCTGGACCTGTCGTTCGACGAGGCCGGACGAGTGACCGGGGCCGAGGGCAGGCCCGTCCTTCTTCTCGGCGACTCCTTCAGGCGCAGGGACGATGCCGGGCGGATGGCCGAACTCAAGGGCGCGGACCGCGAGGCCCTGCTCGCGCGCATCGGAGCGGACCCCGAGGCCGCGGTGGGCCCGGAAGACCCGGCCATCAAGGAATACCTGGCCCCGTTCCGCAAGGGAGTGGAGGCCATGAACGCCGAGGTCATCGGAGAGGCCGTGCTGGCCCTCCCGCATATTCGCGTGCCCGGCGTAACCGAAACCGGAGTGCGTTTGCCGCGCGGCAGTCTCATCGCGCCCCTGGTCTGCCAGTCCATGCTCGCCAGGTTTGATTCCACCGGCGAACCGGCCGATATCGCCCTGCTGAACGCGGGCGGCGTGCGCGAGTCCGTGGAGCGCGGGGCCATCACGGCAGGCGCGGCCCACGCGCTTTTGCCGTTCAACAACACTCTGGTCCTGCTGGAACTTACGGGCGGGCAGGTCCGCCGCGCTCTCGAAACCGGGGTGGACCGGGGGGACGGGGCCTTTCCCTACGTGGGCGGGGCGCGCTACACCGCGGACATGCGGCGTCCCGAAGGCCGTCGTGTCCTGAGCGTCGATATTCTCGACGGCTCGGGCAACTGGACGTCCCTCGACCCCCTGCGAACCTATCGGGTGGTCACCAACGCCTATCTCGCTTCGGGCGGCGACGGGTACGAGGTGCTCAAGTCGGCCGCCCCGGCCTATGATACCGGTTTTGTCGACGCGCAGGCGTTCATCCGGTACGTGCGGCGGCAGCATATGCTCAAACCGCTTTCCTCGACCGGCGTGACCTACATACCCGCGAAGTAGGCGAAGAGGGCCGGGCGTCGTCCCGGTCCCGGCCCGGATATCCTTTTCCGGCCATCCGGCCGACGCGGGCCGGTCAGCAGGCGATCCATTCCCCGAGGCGGGCGCTTCGGGCGAGCGTTTCGAGGACGTGCATGTTGTCGAAGGCGTCGGAGAGCGGGGTGGGCACGTCCGTATCCTTGAGGATGGCCTTGGCGAACTGTTCGGCCTGGAGGGCGTATTGGTCGCAGGCGTCGAAGGTGATGGTCTCGATGACGCCCGCCGCGTCGTCCTGGAGGAGGATGGAACACGGCTTGTCGGGCGGGGCGTTGAAGGGAATGGGAATCTGGATGCGCCCCGTGGTGCCGAAGATGTCGACCTGCTGGTGGGGGGCGAGCTGCGTGGAGCAGGTGAAGGAGGAAATTCTGCCTCCGAAGTCCATCATGCCCGAGAAGAGCCGGTCGGTGTTGAACTCGGGGTCGATGTCGGCGAATCCCGCGACGCGTTCGGGTTCGGAATCGAAGATGAGGCGGGACAGGGAGATGCTGTAGCAGCCTATGTCCATGAGTCCGCCGCCGCCGATGTCGGCCCTGTTGCGGATGTTGGCGGGGTCGTCGTTGTAATAGGAGAAGAAGGACTGGATGGCGGTCGTCTCGCCGATGGCCCCGGACCGGACGAGCTCCGCGGCTTTGATCCATTGGGGATGGAAGCGGTACATGAACGCCTCCATTATCTTGAGCTTCGGATGCTCGGCGGCGGCGTCGAGCAGGCTTTGGGCCTCGTCGGCGGTCAGGGCCACGGGCTTTTCGCAGAGTACGTGCTTGCCCGCTTCGAGGGCGGCTTTCGCCCAAGGCGTGTGCAGGTGGTTGGGCAGCGGGATGTAGACCGCGTCGATGTCGGGATCGCCCAGCAGCTCTTCGTAGCTTTCGTAGGCTTTGGGAATGTTCAGCTCCAGGGCGGCCCGGCGGGCGCGGTCCCCGTCGCGGGAGGCTATGGCCGCGACTTCGCAGTTCGGGGCCTGGCGCATACCCGGTATTACCTTGGTGCGGCCGATCTTGGCCGTGGAGAGTATGCCGATACGGACTGTTTTCATGGGTCCCCCAGGGTTGACGGTGATTGCCGCCACCAAGTATAAACGGAAATCGACACCACGCAAGCGCGGATATCCCCGCGATCCAGCCATCATCAATCGGAGAGAGAGTATGACCGCATTCGCCAACGCGACCATCAACAAAAAGGCAAACGTCTATTACGACGGCAAGGTAACCAGCCGGACCATCACCCTGAGCGACGGCAGCGTGAAGACGCTCGGCGTCATGCTCCCCGGCGAGTACGAGTTCGGCACGCAGAAGCCCGAATTCATGGAGATCACCTCCGGCGAGCTTTCCGTCCAGTTGCCCGGCTTTGACGAATGGGTGGCGATGACCGCCGGTCAAAGCTTCAACGTTCCCGGAGAGGCCAAGTTCCGCGTCAAGGTCAACACCGTGACCGACTACTGTTGCTCGTATATGGACTAGGAGGCGCCATGTCGGATCAAGGCCGAAGAATCGAGTTCGGCGGCGATGGCCCCTACCTGTTCCAGGTGTTGTCCGATCTGCCGGAGGCCATGCTGCTGGAGGACCACGAGGTTTGCCTCTTCCGTTTCAACCAGCTTTTCCTGCCCGTTTCCCTGTCGGCCTGCGGCCCTTTGGCCGACGCGCTGACCGAAATGTCCCAAGCCGACGCGGGACCTGAGCGCGAGGGCATGACTCCCCTGGAGTTCGACCTGTCCGAGACGCTGGAGCTGCCGCTTCTGACCGGCGCGGCCGGGACGAGTTTTCAGTTCGGCGACATGATTTATCTGGACGTGTTCTTCGGCGAGACCGAAGCGCGGTTGTGCTTTTCCGTTCCGGCCGCCGCAATCATCGGCCAGATTCTGTCCCAGGTGGCGGAGTGATGGTCTAGCGGAATGACCCCGGCGCGCATTTCCCGGAACATACGGCCATTGCCGCGTCTTTCTGCGTGGTGGCTGTTGTGCCTGCTCCTGTGGGCGGTTTCCGCGCAGGCCGAGGATATTCCCGACGTCGTTCTGCTGACATCCGGAGAATGGCCCCCGTTTTATTCCGAAACCATGCCTGGCGGCGGGTTCGCCAATCGCGTCATTAGCGAGAGTTTCGCCCTGGAGGGGCTCAAGGTCCGCTTTGAGTTCCTTCCCTGGCGGCGCGCTCTGGAAACGGCGTATCGCGGTCCTGCCGTGGGTTCCGCCGGTTGGCTGCCCATGGAGGACCGCAAGGTGCGGTTCCTGTTCAGCGATCCGGTCTTCGAATCGGAAAGAGTCTTCTTTTTCCGCAAGGACAACCCCTTCGACTGGCGGACCCTGAAAGACCTGCGCGGCCTGCGGGTGGGCATCACTTTGGGAAGCGCCGAGGAATTTCCTTTCGAAGAGATTATGAGCGGGGGAGCGAACAAGCTGGACGTGGCCCGGGATTATGTGTCGGGCATGAAAATGCTGATCGCCGGACGGATAGACGTCTACGCCTGCAACAGAGCCGTGGGGCGCTACATCCTGGCCAACCGGATCGAGGTAGGCGGGGACAATGTCGTCTCGCATCCCCGTCCCATATTTATTGAGACCAATCATCTCGTTCTCAGCCGCCGCGCGCCGGGCGCCCCCGCACTCATGGAGCTGTTCAACTCCGGGCTGCGCAAGCTGAAGGCGAGCGGCCGGTACGAGGCCATCAGGCGGGAATATCCCAGCCTGCAATAACCTTCCGGCAGTCCCTCCGACAGACGCGTTTATCCGCCGGGCCTTATTGACAAGGTGACGATTCTGTGATTTTTTTGCAAAGTACCGCAAACGTTTGCGGCAACGTTTGCGCTGGGACCTGAACGAGAGGGGATGGCGATGAGCCTCGCCCTCCGGACGCGATTCAAGAGGGTCGGGGTAAAGCATGTTTTTCGAGGACAATCCGCACAGGCGACTGAACCGGCTCACCGGGGAATGGGTGCTGGTTTCGCCGCACCGCACCCGGCGGCCGTGGCAGGGACAGCAGGAGGAGCCGGACCTGGCGACCCTGCCCGCCTATGACGGGAGCTGCTATCTTTGTCCCGGCAATGGGCGGGCCGGAGGCGCGGTCAATCCCGAATACACCGGCACGTTTGTCTTCACCAACGATTTCGCGGCGCTTTTGCCGGAGCCGACTTCCCCCGCTCCCGACGGGCCTGAGGACGATTTGCTCGTGGCCGAGCCCGAGACGGGCATCTGCCGGGTCATCTGCTACTCGCCGCGCCATGATCTGACCCTGGCCCGGATGGGGCGTGAACAGGTCTCGGGCGTGGTGGACGTGTGGTGCGACGAGTTCCGCCAGCTCGGCGGACGAGGCGATATCGGGTATGTGCAGATATTCGAGAACCGGGGAGCGGCCATGGGCTGTTCCAATCCGCATCCGCACGGCCAGATTTGGGCCACCCGCAGCGTGCCCATGTACCCGGCCGCCGAGGCCGCCCGCCAGGCCGAGCATCTCCGGGACAAGGGCAAGTGCCTGCTCTGCGCGTACCTGGAAACCGAACTTGCGCGGGGCGAGCGGATCATCTTCGAAAACGACTCCTTCGCGGCGTTGGTGCCGTTCTGGGCCCTGTGGCCTTTCGAGGCCATGATTCTGCCCAAGGCGCATCTTGCCGACATCCTCGAAATGACTCCGGCCCAGCGAGCTGATCTGGCTGACGCCATGATCCGGCTGAACGTGCGTTACGACAATCTTTTCCAGACCTCGTTCCCCTATTCCATGGGCATTCACCAGGCCCCGACGGACGGCGGAGAACATTCTCACTGGCATTTCCATCTGCATTATTACCCGCCGCTGTTGCGGTCGCGGACGGTGCGCAAGTTCATGGTCGGCTTCGAGATGATGGCCATGCCCCAGCGTGATCTGACTGCCGAATCCGCGGCGGCGAGGCTGCGCGAACAGTCCGAGGTTCACTACATGAACGCGGTAAAAGCCGGAGAGGGCAAGTGATGCTTGAGATCTCCGCATATGTCGAAGCCCTGCTCCGGGGAGAGTTGGACCCTGTCCTGGCCAAGCTGTACCGGCCGGAGGAGAAGGCGGACCAGCGCACCCGTTATCTCAATCTGCTGAGCCGGTTCGAGCTGTGGCTCGGCTCCGGCCCGGTCGCCCTGATTCTGGCTCCGGGCAGGACCGAACTGGGCGGCAACCATACCGACCATAATCTGGGCGTGGTCATGGCCGCGGCCGTGCATTTCGATTGCCTTGCGGCGGCCCGGCCCAACGACGGGTCCGTGGTCCGCGTCCGGTCCAGGGGCTTCGACGAGGAAATACGGGTGGACCTGGACGATCTCGCCCCCAGGCCGGGGGAGGAAGGCAGTCCCACGGCGCTGGTGCGCGGAGTGGCCGCGGCGCTGGCCGCGAACGGCCGCCGGATCGCCGGGTTCGACGCCCAGGTGGACGGCAGGGTGCCCATGGGCGCGGGGCTGAGTTCCTCGGCCGCCTTCGAGGTCCTGGTCGGACGGATTTTCAGCGAGCTTTTCAACGAGGGGCAGTGTACGTCCCTTGAGCTGGCCATGGCGGGCCGCAGTGCGGAGAACGTTCATTTCGGCAAGCCGTGCGGCCTCATGGATCAACTCTCCTGCGCGGCCCAAGGCATTCTGTCCATCGATTTCGCCAATCCGTCCGAACCTGTCATGACACGGGTGGATTTCGATTTCGAGGGGACCGGATACCGCCTGACCGTGGTGGACACGGGCGGCAGCCATGCCGACCTGACCCCGGACTACGCGGCCATCCCGGCGGAAATGCGCCGGGCCGCCCGCGCCTTGGGCCAGGAGTACGCGCGCGGGCTGACCGTGGATGCGGTCCTGTCCCACATCGACCGGGTTCGCGAGGCCGCCGGGGATCGCGGGGCGCTCCGGCTTATCCATTTCATCGAGGAGACGAGCCGCGCCGCCGAGCAGGCGAGGGTTCTGTCGCGCGGCCGCATGGCCCCGTTCCTCGACCTGGTCCGCCGTTCCGGCGACTCCTCATGGCGCCTGTTGCAGAACTGCATTTCCGCCGTTGATCCCCTGTCCCAGCCCATTCCGCTGGCCCTGACCCTGACGGAGCGGTTCCTGCGGGGCATGGGCGCGTATCGCATCCAGGGGGGCGGGTTCGCCGGGACCATCCAGGCCTATGTGCCCGAGAAGCGGTTCGCCGCCTACACGGTGTTCATGGAAGAAGTCTTCGGCCCGGGGTCGGTCATGTCCCTCAAGGTGCGCAGGCCGGGATTCGAGCGCATCCGTCTCGAAGGGGAGGGCCGCACATGAGCCAGTTCACCATAAAGGACCTGGCCCGCAAGCTGGGCGTGTCGCCCTCAACGGTGTCACGCGCCCTGCGCGGCCATCCGGACATCAGCCAGGCCACCCGGCAGCGGGTGGCCGATGCCGCGGAAAAATACCACTACCACCCGAATCAGCTCGCCCAGTCTCTGCAAAAAAAACGCAGCAACGTCATCGGGGTCATCGTCCCCGAAATCCGACATCATTTTTTCTCGAACGTCATCAGCGGCATAGAGGAAGTGGCCTACGACAACGGCTACACCATCATGGTATGCCAATCCCACGAGACCCTCGCCCGCGAAATCCTCAACGTCCAGGCCCTGGTGGCCAACCGCGTGGCCGGTCTGCTCATCGCCATATCCTCCGAGACCACCCGCTTCGACCACCTGGCGCGGGTAATCCGGCAGAACGTCCCCCTGGTCCAGTTCGACAGGGTGGTGGAGGAGCTCGACACCGGCAAGGTGGTGGTGAACGACTATGCCGCGGCCTACGGCGCTGTGGAGCATCTCATTGCGGCCGGCTACCGGCGGATCGGGCACATGGCCGGGCAGACGGGCATCGCGCTCAACCGCAAGCGGTTCGATGGATACCGCGACGCCCTTGCGGCCCACGGGCTGCCGTTGGAAGAAAAATTTCATTTCTACGGCGGGTATCGCGAGGAGGACGGCCGGGAAGGGGCCGAGCGGTACCTGGCCATGGACGAACTGCCCGACGCGATACTGGCCATCAACGATCCCGTGGCCGTGGGGCTGTATACCCGCTTCAAGGAAGCCGGGGTGCGCATCCCGGACGACGTGGCCCTGGTGGGGTTCTCCGACACCCCGGCGGCCGCGCTCATCGACCCGGCCCTGACCACGGTTTATCAGCCCGCTTTCGAGATGGGGCGGACCGCCGTTTCCCTGCTGTTGCGCCAGTTCGCGGAGAGCGCGGACTTCAAGCCGGAGACGGTGGTGCTCGAAACCGAATTGCGGGTGCGGGGCTCTTCGGCCCCGAGGGAGGGGCTATGCAACTGAGCAAGCGCGCCTTCGGCGTCACCGGCGACGGCGAGTCCGTGGACATCTATACCCTTGCCAACGAAGCGGGGATGGAGGCGGACATCATCACCTATGGCGGGACGCTCGTCCGGCTGACCGCTCCGGACAGGAACGGGAACCTGGCGGACGTGGTGCTGGGTTACGACACGCTTGACGAGTACCTGTCGGACAGTTGCTATTTCGGGCGGCTGGTGGGGCGGGTGGCCAACCGTATCGGCGGGGCGCGCCTGACCTTGGACGGGGACAAGTTCGAGCTGGACCGCAACCTCGGCCGCCATCATCTGCACGGCGGCAGGCGGGGATTCCATAGCCGGGTCTGGAAAGCGAGTTCCATAGAAACCGAGATCGGTTCCGGTCTGGTCCTGACCTACGAAAGCCCGGACGGGGAGCAAGGGTACCCCGGAAACCTCGCCGTTTCCGCTGTCTACACATTGACCGCCGATGGGCTTCGGCTGGATTTCTCGGCGGCCACGGATCGGGCCACGGCGGTAAACCTGACCGGCCATGGATATTTCAACCTGTCGGGTCGGCCCGGCGCAAATTGCCTTGGGCACGTCCTGACCATCCCCGCTCTCCGTTATCTGGAGACGGATGAGGAACTGATTCCCACGGGACGGCTGGCCGACGCGGCCGGGACGCCCCTCGATTTTTCGGACGGCGTCGGCGTCGGCGAACGCATAGGGAACGCTTTCCCGCCGCTTGTCGCCGCCCACGGCTATGACCTCTGCTACGTGCTGGACGACCGGGCGGGGCTGCGGCAGGCCGCCTCGGTGTTCGAGCCGGTCGCCGGACGCGGCATGGAAGTCTGGACAACCCAACGGTGCCTGCAATTCTATTCCGGCAATCACATCCCGGAAGGGTTGCCCGGCAAGGGCGGGGCGGTGTATGGTGAATGGTCGGGATTATGTCTTGAGCCTCAGGGGTTTGTGGACGCGCCGGGCCATGCCGACTTCCCGCAGGTGACGCTTCGTCCGGGCGAGGCGTACAACCAGTCGATTTTGTATAAGTTTTTCGTGAAATAGCTCAATCCGGTTTTGCAGCGAAACAAAGAGACGGACAGTATGGCGAATGTGCAATTGAAGAATGTGGTCAAGCGGTTCGGCGACGTGGAAGTGGTTCACGGCATTGACCTGGAGGTGGAAGACAACGAATTCATCGTCCTGGTCGGGCCGTCCGGCTGCGGTAAATCCACTGTGCTGCGCATGATCGCGGGACTGGAGCCCATCAGCGGCGGCGAGGTGCTCATCGGGGACCGGGTGGTCAACCAGGTCTCGCCCAAGGACCGCAACGTGGCCATGGTCTTTCAGAACTACGCCCTGTATCCGCACATGTCCGTGCGCGACAACATGTCCTTCTCTCTGAAGATGCGCAAGGAGACCGGAAACGACGTGGATGCCAAGGTCGAGGAGGCCGCGCGGGTTCTCGAACTGATGCCGTACCTGGACCGCAAACCCTCCGAGCTTTCCGGCGGCCAGCGGCAGCGCGTGGCCATGGGCCGGGCCATCGTGCGCAACCCGGACGTGTTCCTGTTCGACGAGCCGCTTTCCAACCTCGACGCCCAGTTGCGGACCCAGATGCGCATGGAGTTGCGCAAGATGCACCTGCGGCTGGCGACCACGACCATTTACGTCACCCACGACCAGATCGAGGCCATGACCCTGGCGGACCGCATCGTTATTCTCAAGGACGGATACATCCAGCAGGTGGGCACGCCCATCGAGGTCTTCGAGCGGCCCGTCAACGCCTTTGTGGCCAAGTTCATCGGCAACCCGCCCATGAACATCCTGAAAGGAACTTTCCGCGTGGAGGACGGCAGAAGGTTCGTCCAGGCCGGTCCTTCGAAGTTCCCCGTGGTCGACGGCAAGTGCGAGTCCATGAAGGACGGCGAGCCCGTGCTTGCGGGCATCCGCCCGGATTCCATCAAGATGGGGGACCGCATCAGCAAGCTGCCCGAGGAGTGGCTGTGTCACGGGGAGGTGGTTGTCTCCGAAATCCTGGGCGGCCATTCACATCTTGAAATCGTCGTGGACGGTGAAAACAAGCTCATAGCCGAGGTGGAGGGCCGCGTGGTGGCCCATCCCGGCGAGATCATCCCCATTGGCTTCGAATTCGACCGCATGGTCCTGTTCGACCCTGAGACTCAGTTGGCTATTTATTAAATTTGTGGCCTAACAGCCACTTGATTTAATTGATAATTGATTGTCTGAAGTTGAGTTTGCAAACCTGTAGGAGGTACGTATGAAAAAAGCTTTTGCGAAAATGTTGATCGTGTTTGCGGCAGCACTGCTGATCGGCGCTCCGCAAGCCGCCCAGGCAAGCGATCTGAAGGGTGATTTGGAGATCTTTTCCTGGTGGGCCGGTGACGAAGGTCCGGCTCTCGCCGCTTTGATCGACATCTACAAGAAACAGAATCCCGGCGTGAACGTCATCAACGCCACCGTGACCGGCGGTTCCGGCGTCAACGCCAAGGCGGTCCTCAAGACCCGTATGCTCGGCGGTGAGCCGCCGGATTCCTTCCAGGTCCACGCGGGCCAGGAACTCATCGGCACCTGGGTCAAGGCCGACCGCATGGAAGACCTGACTCCGCTGTTCAAGGAGCAGGGCTGGATGGACGTCTTCCCCGAAGGCCTCATCAAGCTCATCGGCACCGAAAACGGCATCTGGTCCGTGCCGGTCAATATCCATCGCTCCAACGTGATGTGGTATGTGCCCGCCAACCTGGCTAAGTGGGGCGTCGAGGCTCCCAAGACCTGGGATGAATTCTTCGCCGCTGCCGAGAAGCTGAAGGCGCAGGGCGTTGTGCCCCTGGCCATGGCCCAGAACTGGACTGCCAACCACCTGTGGGAATCCATTGCCCTGGCCTCCATGGGCCCCGACAATTGGGACGCCCTGTGGGCGGGCAAGCTGTCCTTCGATTCCCCCGAAGTGGTCAAGGCGTGGGAACTGTTCGGCAAGGTGTTGCAGTACACCAACAGCGACGCTTCCTCCCTGTCCTGGCAGCAGGCCACGGACATGGTCCTTGACGGCCGCGCCGCCTTCAACATCATGGGCGACTGGGCTGCGGGCTACATGACCACCACCAAGAAGCTCATGCCGGGCAAGGGCTACGGCTGGGTCCCGTCCCCGGGCACCTCCGGCGAGTTCATGTTCCTCGCCGATTCCTTCGGCCTGCCCAAGGGCGCTCCGCATCGCGACAACGCCATCGCCTGGCTGAAGGTCCTGGGCTCCAGCGAGGGCTCCGACACCTTCAACCCGCTCAAGGGCTCCATCTCCGCGCGCAAGGACTCCGACCTGTCCAAGTACAACGACTACCTGAAGTCCGCCGCCAAGGATTGGGCCGGTGACCGCGTGGTCGGCTCCCTGGCTCACGGCGTGGCCGCCAACGAGACCTTCATGGGCGGATTCGCCTCCATCATGGAGATGTTCCTGAAGAGCAAGAACCCCCAGGCCGCCTCCAAGGCTTGCGCACAGCTCGCCAAGAAGGCCGGGATTTAAGAGCGTAACAACAAAACGGCCGCGCGCCGCGCCGGGGAGGCTCCCCGGCGCGGCGTCGGCCCTAACTCATTGGATTTGCTTATGCGGGAAGCCTCGCGCGACAAGTGGAAAGCGTTCCTGACGCTGCTTCCGTCCATGATCCTCATCGGCGTTTTCGTCTACGGGTTTATCGGCAACACCATCTGGACCTCCATGACCGACTGGGGCGGCGTGGGATCGCTGGCGCTGGACCCCCAGAAAAATTTCGTCGGACTGGAGAACTACGTCGATCTGTTCACCGGGTTTCTGGGCGGCGGATTCCGCCAGGATTTGGTCAACGCGGTCTATTATTCGGTCATGCTGTTGGCCGGGGCCGTGGGGCTCGGCATGTTCATCGCCATCCTGCTCGATCAGAAGCCCAAGGGCGAGGATGTGTTGCGGACGATCTTCCTCTATCCCATGTCCCTGTCCTTCATCGTTTCCGGAACCATCTGGCGGTGGCTGCTCGCTCCCCAGGGCGGAGTCAACGTCCTGCCCAAATATTTCGGTTTCGAGCCTCTGACTTTCAAGTGGCTGTCCAGCCAGTCGGCCGTGCTGGTCTTCAACTGGCAGGACATTCTGCGCATCCTGGTCTCCTTCGTCGCTTTCGCCCTGATCCTGACGGGCATCTACATGCTCCGGAAGGACCAGTCCAAGGCCATAAAGCGGTTGCTCGTTCCCGGCATCGCGCTGGGGGCTTTTGTCTGGCTCTTCGGCGACATCATCCCGGACGCCCTGTTTATGGAGGAGGAGCACGGCTTCAACCTGGCGACCCTTGGAATCATCATGGCCACCATCTGGCAGTATTCAGGCTATACGATGGCCCTCTATCTCGCCGGGTTCAACGGCATTTCCCAGGACCTGCGCGACGCGGCCATGCTCGACGGCGCGTCCCAGGCGGGCTACTACAGGCATGTGGCCATCCCCATGCTCAAGCCTATCACCATTTCAGCGGTCATTATCCTTTCGCACATCTCGTTGAAGATGTTCGACCTGATCTTCGCCATGACCGGACCTGACAACGCCGCCACCGGCCACCCCGCGCTGACCATGTATCTGACGACCTTCCGGGCCAATGATTTCGCCAAGGGCGCGGCCATCGCCATCGTCCTTTTCCTCATCGCGGCCATGTTCATCGTGCCTTATCTTATCGGCCAGTACCGGCAGCGGGGGAGGCACTAGATGATTACCCGTAAATTCACCCTTGGCAGCGTGTTTCTCTACGGAACCCTGGTCCTGCTCGCGCTCTTTTTTCTCATGCCCGCCTACATGGCGGCCGTGACGGCCCTGAAGATGCCTGCGGACATCAGTCTGCCCTCGGCCTGGGAATGGCCGTCCGTCATCAACTGGTCCAGCTTCTCCCAGGCCATCGAGAAGCTGAAGCCCGATTTCATCAACTCCATCATCCTGACCATCTGCGCCACCATAGGCTCCACGATGCTCGGCTCCCTCAACGGCTACGTTTTTTCCAAGTGGCAGTTCAAGGGGTCGGAGGTCATCTTCACGCTGTTCCTGTTCGGCATGTTCATCCCGTATCAGGTCATCCTTATTCCGCTCTTTCAGACCCTTCGGGCCATGAATCTCTACGGCGGCCTTCCCGGGTTGATTCTGGCCCATATCGTTTACGGACTGCCCATCACCTCGCTCATCTTCCGAAACTTTTACGCGCAAATTCCCACCGCCCTCATCGAGTCGGCGAGGCTGGACGGCGCGGGCTTCTTCTCCATCTATCTGCGTATAGTCTTCCCCTTGTCCATCCCTGGCTTCGTGGTCACATCCCTGTGGCAGTTCACCCAGATCTGGAACGAATTCCTGTGGGGCATCTGCCTGACCCGGCATACGGCCAATCCCATCACCGTGGGCCTGGCCAATCTGGCCGGAGGCCAGGCCGTGACCTGGAACCTGCCCATGGCCGGTTCCATTATGGCGGCCCTGCCCGTGTTGGCTATTTACATCTTCCTCGGACGCTACTTCATTCGCGGCCTTCTCGCAGGCTCTGTGAAAGAATAGGAGGAGTAGGGCTTGGCGCGGGGCGCGGCTTGGGATAGCGGGGCATCTGCACATTTTTCCAGGGGCGCTTTCCTCCTCACGTAGACGGCTACGCTGCGGTGAAAGCCCCCCCTGGAGAAAATGCACAGCTACCCCACTCTCCCAAGCCTATTCCTGGCGCGGAGAGCCGCTGTCGGGGTGGCTGCGCCGCCCCGAATCGCTCCATGTGAGAGAAGAGGCTAGGGGGGTGCAGTGGCATTCCTGGCGCGGAGAGCCACTGTCGGGGTTGCTGCGCCGCCCCGAATCGCTCCATGAGAGAGAAGAGGCTAGGGGGGTGCAGTGGCATTCCTGGCGCGGAGAGCCACTGTCGGGGTTGCTGCGCCGCCCCGAATCGCTCCATGTGAGAGAAGAGGCTAGGGGGATGCAGTGGCATTCCTGGCGCGGAGAGTCGCTGTCGGGGTTGCTGCGCCGCTCCGAATCGCTCCATGTGAGAGAAGAGGCTAGGGGGGGGGCAGTGGCATTCCTGGCGCGGAGAGCCACTGTCGGGGTTGCTGCGCCGCCCCGAATCGCTCCAAAATAAAGAGGCTGGCATAGATAACTATGCCGTGTGAGCGGCGTTTTTTTGCAGGATGATGACCGTAGGGTGGGCATCTCTCCGCGAAGCGGCATAAAAAGCTTTGGAAAAGGATGGGGTTGGGGGTCCGGGGGAAGGGGAAGGAAAGAACCTTTCACCGAAAGGTTTTTCCTTCCCCTTCCCCCGGCCGCCGGAGGCGCAAAAAAAGGCCCGGACATTTGTCCGGGCCTTTTCATTGTCTGTGTATCGAGCAGGGTTGTCAGTTGCGGTCTTCATCGTCCTTATGTTCGTCCTTGCTCTCCGTGATGTTCTCGTCCCACAGTCCGCAGCTGTGGTCGATGCAGGAGAGGCACGGTCCGGGGTAATCCATGTTGGGCATAGTGTCCTCCGTGGTTGGAGTATCTACCGACCCGGCATGACGGCCGGGCTAATCATGCATGAACATACGTTATAAGTAACCATATGGGCATGATTGGCAAGAGGCGGGAGGTCGGAAAATCGAACGCAGGATCGCGGATCAGGCGTGCTTCCGGCAATAATTGAGAAATTTTTGCGCTTCGATAAAGGCGGGGTTGATTTTCAGCGCCTGTTCGAGGTTGTCCATGCAGTAGTCGTTGCGCCCTTTTTCGTAGTAGACGCGGGCGAGGTTGAAGTAGACGTTTTCATCGGTGTTCACGATCTCGAGGGATTTCTCGTAGTAGCGGATGGACTCGTCGTAGTGGCCGTTCTTGCGCAGGGAGATGCCGAAGGAGTTGAACTTCTGGCGGAACTCGAAGGTGAAGGCCTCGTCCAGGCCGAGCAGGGTGTCGAGGACCTTCTTGAGCTTGTCGAATTGTTTTTTCTCGGAGTAGACCTCGCCCAACCCGTAATTGGCGTCGATGTTCTTGTCGTCGATCATCAGGGCCTTGAGGAACTGCCGTTCGGCTTCATCCAGGTTGCCCTTGGAAAAGGCTTCCTGGCCCATTTCGATCTTACGCTTGAGGGTTTCCAGGGCCGGGACGGTGTGCACCCGGTAGTAAGTCGGTTCCGGGGTGTACTGGCGGAGAAAGTCGAGCTCGCCGAGGACGCTGCGCACTCCGGAGGGAACGTGGTGGGCGTTCAGGGGCTGGATTTCGAACTGCTCGGGAGAAAGCTGTCGGGCATACCAGTATGTGATGTTGGCGTGTTTCGCCGAAGTGTGGCCGGATCCCACGTCGGCTTCGATTTGCAGCGAGTACACGCCCAGAATGGCCGGATAGTCGTCCAAGACTCGAATCTCCCTTGTTGATGGGTTTGCATGATTTGAAATATCGATGCACCCAGATTAAGGCAGGTCGTGTCGTATATCAATACCAATTATTGTTTCGAGTTGCGCTCGGGCAGTAAAAAGGCCCCGGAAAGGGGCCTTTTGCTGACGGGTCGCGGCGATGATTACTCGCACGGCTTCCAGGGTTCGTTGACCTTGCGGTCGAATCCCCGGAGAGGGATGGTCTCGGGAAGCAGCGGGCTGACGAGGGGGGTGAAGGGCTTGTAGTCGTAGACCACGGCCACTTCCGCCAACTGGCAGGGCGCGCCCGGATCGTTGTCGATGCCGTCTCCGCTGGCCGTCAGATCGGGCCAGGAACGGACCGTGATCCTGGCGTTGGCCGAGTCCAGCGTGGTCAGGCCCGCTTCGGTCGCCTTGATGATGTCGGCCAGCCGGGTGCCTTCGTCGGCTCCCCGGCCCGTTGCCGCGTAGCGTGAGCCGAGCTGGGCAGCCTTTTGCACCGTCACCCATGCGTAGACGGCATTGCCGCCTTCGATCACGGCCATCACCAGCATGAACATGATGGGCAGGATCAGAGCCGTTTCCACGGCGGCCAGGCCTCGGCGGGAGTTCTTTCGATTGTTGCGCATGACTCAAACCTCCCTTACAGCAGCCGCCAGCCGAGTTGCTTGCCGATCTGCTTGAAGATGTCGGGAATGTCGTACACGGACGGGGCGTCGAAGTAGTGGTCGTCGGTCCCTTCCTTACTCGAGGCGATCTGCTTCATGAGCGCGATGTCGACGTTGTCCGAAGTGCCGAAGCGGATGGTGAAGATTTCGATGCCCGCATCCTTGGCCGCCTGGGCCTCGTCCAGGGTCTCCTGGTTCAGGACGCCGCCGTCCTCGCAGTGCGCGGTTTCGACACCCATGCCGTAGTAGGCGTTGGTCCAGTACACGTTGGGCCGGTAGGAGGCGCGGTAGGGACCGCCGCACTCGCCGTCCTCGGTGTCGCCGTCGGTGAGCACGATCATGATTTTACGGAAGTCCTCCTTGCTGCCTGCCTGAGTGAAGGGCGGTTCCGGGGTCAGGAGGTTCCGTCCCCACTTGATGCCTTCCGAAATGAGCGTGCCGGAGGCCGCGCCCAGGGCGGTCTGGGAGTCGATGGCCTGGACGATTTCGTTCTTGTTCTGGCTGAGCGCCTGCACGGTCGGAATGCTGGAGCAGGTATCCAGGGGGATGTTGTATTTGATGTAGTACGGCAGGGCGTTGTATTCATCCATGAAGTCTTCGTGGATGCCCGTGTTGAGCGAGCCGTCCGCGTTCTGGCAGCCCGCGGTGTGGCCGTCCACGGCCGAGGCGAGGCGAATTTTTCCCCGGAAGGGCACCAGGCCGACCTTGGTGTCGGGCGTGGCTCCGTCCGGGATGAGCAGGTCGGTCAGCTCGACGGACGCCTGCCTGACCAGCGTGATGGGCGTGCCGCGCATGGAGCCGGAGTTGTCGATGACGAAGACCACTTCGAGCTTGTTGAAGCCCGCGACGGCGCTGGCCTGGACTTCCTGGTCGGCGAGGCCGAGCACCTCCATGAGCAGCATGTTGACTTCGGCCCGGGCCGTGACTTTGACGCTGCGGATTTCGGTGCCCGCCGAGATGCTCGTGACCTCGGCGCCTTCCATGTTCGCGGCGACCATGTCCCTTACGGCCTGGTTCACGATGCCCCGAGTCAGGTCGGGGTCGTAGGGCAGTTGCAGGCTTCCGGCCAGTGCGCCGGCGTCCACTGAGGCCTGGAGCTTGGTGTGGGTCATATACATGTTGCCCATGTCCACAGCTATGCCCGCCACCCCCAGAAGGATGGGGAGCAGCAGAGCCATGATGGCGCTGGTGGAGCCCCGGCGGGATTCCCTAGGGAAGCGGCATGGTTGTCTGCGCGACAAGCGTAAACGGCTCGTCGTTGCCGAACATGCCTTCTCCGCTCTGCGATCCGAACATCTTGTAAACATAGGAAACCTCTACTGTGACGGTGTTGTCGACGGGGTCGGTGGTCACGTTGGTGGACAGGTCATCGGGGTCGAAATCGGCAAGCACGGCGTTGACCAGGCTTTGCACGTCGGCGGTTTCGCCTTCCATGAGCACGTGCCGCGCGCCCTCCCGGCTGGCTTCCACCAGCGAGGAGTACGTGTGCATGGCGTTGCCGCCCTCAATCAGAAGCAGGATCAAGAGCAGCACGACGGGAAGCAACAGGGCGAATTCCACTGCGGCCATCCCTCGGCGTCTTTCATCTCTCTTTCTCATTCCCGTTCTCCTTGCATTCCAAAATTGGCCCGGCGTAAGCCCGGGTACCAGGATCAAAGCATTGTGCGTGCCAAGGGACCGCGGCGCGTGAGAAAAATGCGCTTAATAGCTTGTTCTAAAAGACTAAAAAAATTTGTGTAGGGGACGCTTTGGCGTAAGGACAGGCCATGGGCGATCTCGAGTATCTATTTTTTGTGGATAATATTCCCCGATTCCTGTAGGGTGTCGCCACGCGGGGGAGAATACCATCAGGGAGCAGACCTGTGGGCGAAAGAATTCTTGTGGTCGACGACGACCGTGCCTTCCAGGGCATGTTGGTCGAGGCGCTGGTCGAGAACGGCTATGCGGTTGAAACCGCGGCCAGTGCTGAGGAAGGTATCAAGAAGGCCGGGACCACCGCCTTCGAGCTGATTTTACACGACATCCAACTGCCCGGCATGTCCGGGCTCGAAGCCCTGCGGCATCTAGCCGACGTGGCCCCCGGCGTGGACGTTATCGTCATGACCGGCTTCGGCTCCAAGGAGACCGGGATCACGGCCATGCAGCAGGGGGCCTACGACTATTTCGAGAAGCCGTTTTCCCTGCGCGAGATGGCCGTCGTGGTCCGCCGGGCTTTGGAGAAGCGCCATCTTCAGACCGAGCTGGCCGAACTCAAGCGTCACGGCGGTTCCAGTCCCCTGAACGGCATCATCGGGCACAGCGCGCCCATGATGGGAGTCAAGGAACGCATCAGCCGGGTGGCCGAACTCAATGCGGACGTGCTCATCATGGGCGAGACCGGCACGGGCAAGGAGCTGGTGGCGGACACCATTCATGCCCTGAGTTCCCGGGCCAAATCCCCGTTCGTCAAGATCAACTGCGCGGCCATTCCCGAAAACCTCATCGAATCCGAACTGTTCGGCCATGAGAAGGGGGCCTTTACCGGGGCCACGGCCATGAAACAGGGCAAGTTCGAACTGGCCAAGGGCGGTTCCCTCATGCTCGACGAAATCGGCGACATGCCGTTGCACCTCCAGCCCAAGCTCCTGCGCGCCGTGGAGCAGAAACAGGCCGAGCGTGTGGGCGGGGCCAAGCCCATCCACTACGACGTCCGCATCATCGCCGCCACCAACCAGGAACTGGAAGAGCGGGTCAAGGAGGGCGGCTTCCGCAGCGATCTATACTATAGACTGAACGTGGCCACCCTGATTCTGCCGCCCCTTCGCGAACGCAAGTCCGATCTGCCGCAGTTGGCCGAGTTCTTCCTGGATCGCGCCAACCGTCGGCTCGGAACGGACATCGCGGGCGTCTCGCCCGAGGCCATGGAGATATTCTTCAACTATGATTGGCCGGGCAATGTCCGGCAGTTCGCCAACGCCATGGAACGGGCGGCGATCTTCTGCACCTCCGGCCGGATCACCCCGGCCGAGGTGGACCAGGCCTTTTCCAACGCCCGGCCCGCCTCGGACAACGCCGCATACCTGCCCACCGGCGAGGGGCTTCCCCTGAAGCAGGCCCTTGCCGAATACGAGAAGACCCTCATCAAGAACGCCCTGAGAGCGTGCGGCGGGGTCCAGACCGAGGCCGCTTCCGCCCTGGGCGTGTCCGCCAAGAATCTTTGGAACAAGCTCAAGAAACATGGTATCGACCCTGTATTATTCAAGAATTAGCCTCTAATACGTCTTTGTCCGGCCCCCGGCCGGAGTCGTTGCGGCGTAATATCCACATTTTGTGGTTCGGCCACTTTCAGAAAAATCCCTCCCCGCAGGGATTTTTCTGTTTTTAGTGCCTGAAATCAGTGTGTTGCCAACTTCTGCACAAGCCTATCTACAAAAAATGGATAATATATCATACTGAATTTCAAGGAGATACATTGATAAGTTGATCTTTGGCCTTTGGAGGTAGTCCACGAATCGTAGATTCTGCGGTTTTAAAAAGGCCGGAGAAAAGGGCGTGCCAAGGGCGGTGCGGCGGGCCGTAAAAAATATTTCATTTGATTACAGTTGAATACAAACTTTTTTCAAACAAGATTTTCGTTGTGGCACACGGGTTGCTCAATGGTGGGCGTGGCTGGTGCTGAAAGGCACAAATTTTCAAAAGACAAAAATTTACAAACCAAGGAGAACGACAATGACGAAGCTGATGAACCTCATCCGTGACGAAGAAGGCGCAACCGCTATTGAATACGGCCTGATCGCCGCCCTGATCGCCGCCGGTATCGTTACCGCCACTTCCGCCCTCGGCGACCAGGTGGTCTCCACCTTCGAATTCATCAAGACCAAGATGTCCGAGGCTACCGTCCAGTAGGTCTCGCGGAACAAAGCTAACCGTTTAACGGAAGCAGCCAGAGCAGCCGAACCGGGGCTTTCGGGATGGTCCCGTTAGCCCCGATTCTGTCTCCAGGGGAAGTGGAGACGGCAAGCGGCGAATCAGGCGCCTCGGGGGAACCATGGATACTCTCATCACCATCGCGCTCGCGACCGCCCTGGTGACGGCCTCCGTCACCGATCTCAAAAACCAGCGCATTTACAATTGGCTCACATTCCCGCTCATTATCGCGGGATTCGCCACGCACACCGTGTTCGGCGGTTACGCCGGACTGAAGTTCGCCGCAGGCGGCTTCGCCCTCGGTTTCGTGGCCATGGCCATTCCATATTTCATGGGCGTGATGGGTGCGGGCGATGTCAAGCTCATGGCCGGTATCGGCGCATGGCTCGGTCTGGACGCGACGCTGACCGCTTTTCTCTTCACCTGCATCGCGGGCGGCGTCTACGCCCTGGCCGTTCTCGCCTTCAATCCGGAAATCCTCAAGCGGGTCCTGCGCAACATCGTGGCCACCTTTTCTGTGTTCATGGTCAGCCGCCGGTTCGATTTCGCCCCCGTAACCGCTGAAAACGCCATGCCGAGACTGTGCTACGGCCTGGCCATCGCCGTCGGAACCGTGGTCGCCATGGGCCTCCAGGCCTGGCTCACCGGCTCCGTCTACACCGGCTATTAAGGGAGGCGCGCCATGAGCAAGTCCAACAAGGCATTGATTCAGATCGGGCTGGCCCTGGTCCTGGCCATCGTGGCAGGCGTCATGATTTTCCGCTGGACCAGCACCATGAACAAGGCCGTTCCGACAGCCGTGAACGACACCGTCCCCGTGGTCGTGGCCAAGGCCGACCTGGGACGCGGCATCAAGCTGAGCGGCGAGATGCTCGAGGTCCGCATGTTCACCAAGGATTCCCGTCCCTCGGGAGCCTTTTCCGAACTCAAGCAGATCGAGGGCCGCGTGCTCAATCAGCCCGTGGGCATGGGCGACGTCCTGACGCCGCTCAAGCTGGCCGACAAGTCGGTCATGGGCGGCGGCGTGTCCGCGCTCATCACTCCCGGCAAGCGCGCCATGGCCGTCAAGGGCAACAGCGTCATGGGATTGTCCGGCTTCGTCCGTCCCGGCGACAGCGTGGACGTCATCGTCTCCATGACCGTCGGCCGCGAGGAAAAGCCCGTGACCAAGCTGGTCCTGGAGCGGGTCAAGGTCATCGCCACCGGCACCGAGCTGGCTCCTCCCAACGAGGACGGCAGGACCGCGTCGGTTGACGTCTACACCCTGGAGCTGACCCCGACCGAGTCCGAGCGGCTCGCCCTGGCCTCGACCCAGGGAACGCTGCATTTCGCCCTGCGCAATGAACAGGACGAGTCCGAGGTCCGGACCAACGGAGCCACGGTGCCCCAGACCCTGGCCGCCCTTCGTCCCTACCATCAGGTCCGGCAGACCAGGCGCAGCGTCAATATCGAAATCATCACCGGCACAAACCGCTCGTCGGTAAAGTTTTAGGAGCGTGAGTGATGAAGAAAAACGGAATCATACAATACACCCTGGTAGTCCTGCTGGCCTGCCTGGTCCTGCTGACCGCCACCGCGGCCGGCGCCCGGGTGGTCAAGTCGGACAGGCCCGACAACATTTCCATGATAGTCGGCGAGTCCACCGTCATCACCACCGACAAGAACGTAAGCCGGATTTCCCTCGGCTCGGATACCGTGTGTTCCATCGTCGTCATCTCGCCCCGGCAGGTATACCTGACCGCCAACCAGATCGGCGCGACCACCCTGACCCTGTGGGCGGGCGAGGAAGTCTCGGAAATCTACGACGTCTCCGTCGACCCTGACACCACCCGACTGAAGCGGATGATCTACGAATTGCTTCCCAACGAGAGCAATGTCCGCGTGCTGACCTCCGGCGGCGTCATCACCCTGTCCGGCTACGTGTCCAACACGGCGAATCTCTCGTCGGTCCTGGCCCTGGCCGAAGCGGCCGCTCCGGGCAAGGTGGTCAATCTCATGACCGTGGACGGCATCCAGCAGGTCATGCTGGAAGTGCGCGTGGCCGAGATGTCCCGCTCCGTGACCAAGCGGCTGGGCATCAACTTCGCGGCCACCGGGTCCAATTTTTCCATCTACTCCATCATCAACAACCTGACTCGGTACAACTCCGACGACAATGTCTTCGAGCTGACCGACAACATCAACTTCACCGCCAATTATCAAACCGGCAGCACCTCCTTGCTGGGCATGATCGACGCGCTCAAGGCCAACGGCCTGATCCGCGTCCTGGCCGAGCCGAACCTGACCTGCGTGTCCGGCGAATCCGCCGAGTTCCTGGTGGGCGGCGAGATACCGCTGCCCATGCCCGGCGCTCTGGGAACCGTGGGCATCGTCTTCAAGCCGTTTGGCATCGGGTTGAAGTTCACGGCCACGGTCATGGGCTCCGGCCGCATCAACCTCCAGGTCAACCCCGAGGTCTCCGAGCTGGATTATTCCAAGGTCCTGAGCATCGACGGTTACGAGATTCCCAGCCTGACCACCCGTCGGGCCAACACCGTCGTCGAACTGGGCGACGGGCAGTCCTTCGCCATCGCCGGGCTCATCAGCGATTCCCTCAGGGAGAACAGCAGCAAGTTCCCGGTGCTGGGTGAAGTCCCGGTGCTCGGCAGCCTGTTCAGCTCCAAGGATTTCGCTTCCAACAAGACCGAACTGGTGGTGCTCGTCACCGCGCATCTGGCCAAGCCCGTGGACAGGAATTCCATGACTCTGCCCACCGACGATTTCCAGGCCCCGGACGACACCGAGTTTTATCTGATGGGTCTTCTCGAAGGGCGCGGGAAGCCTTCGGAGAAGTCCGCTCCCGCATCCGGCGGTTCGCCTGCCGGGCCCGAGGTCGTGGTGCGGCCCGAGAACGGATTCGACGGCGAGTTCGGCCATTCCTGGCCCAAGTAAAGCGAGATTGGAGGAGCCATGAAAAATATCATCATCTACCTCGGCATGATCGCCATCATGCTTCAGGCCGGTTGCGGCACCATGTTCGAGAGCGAGCCCACCACACCCGACTTCGGCAGCTCGGTGCGGAGCGTCATGTTGAGCCAGACGGCGAACCCCGAAGCGGGGCAGGACGACGCCCCGGTGGTCGGCCTTGACGGCCGCTACGCCGCGAAGGTTGCGGAGAACTACAACAAGGGTCCCCGCGACAAGACCGAACGGAACAGACCGTCCATGTTCGGCGTGGTGGATACGAAGTTGTGACGCGCCGGGGCGGTGTCGGGCACGGGCGCGGGCTGATCGCCACGCTCCCGGCGTCCCATCCGCCCGACAACGGCCGGACATTGTTTTGAAAACAGGCGGTCCCGCGGGGAAGACGATGGCCGGAAGGCCGTGGTTGTCGGGATCGAACAGACAAGGATAGGGGAAAGGGGGAACCATGAACAGCAGAGTGATACCCATATCGCTGGCAGTCATCGACAAGGAGCAGCGGGATCGTCTGGAAAAGATGATCGACGCCAATCCCATGGTTCGGCTGGCAGCCGACGATTCGGACGAGATGGGCGTGCTCATCTACGAGCCCGGCGACTCCGTCGAGGAGGACATGCCGCACATCATCCACGCCCTGGAGTCCGGTCAGGCCGAAGACGTCTACCTGACGGGCAGCGCCGCCGACCCCGAAATCCTTATTCGGGCCATGCGTAGCGGCATTCGCGAATTTCTGGAATTTCCCGTGGCCGAGAACGACCTGCGCGCGGCTGTCCTGCGCACCGCCATGCGCACGAGCCTGGGCGTGGACGAAACGGACAAGGGGCGCATCCTCACCGTCATGGGCTGCAAGTCCGGCATGGGGACCACCACCCTGGCCGTGAACCTGGCCTGCGTCCTGAACGAGAGCGCCCCCGGCCGCACGGTGCTTCTGGATCTCCGCCAGCCCATGGGCGAGACGCCCTATTTCCTGGACCTCAAGTACGATTACACCTGGGGCGACCTGGTTGCCGACATCTCCCGGCTGGACGCCACCTATCTGCGCAGCGTCATGGCGGAACACGAATCCGGCCTGCACGTCCTGCCCGGCCCGGTTTCCGCGGATCGGCCTGACGCCCAGACCCTGCTCCTCATTCTGGAACAGCTCCGCAGCGGATACGATTTCGTGGTAGTGGACGCTTCCACCCCCGGCGACGACGAGCTTCCCAAGGAAGTGGAGCTGGCGGATTCCATCCTGCTGACCATGCAGCTTTCCCTGCCGTGCCTGGCTCATGTGGCCCGGTTGGTCGATTCCCTCGGCGGGCAGGACCCGGACACGGACCGGAGGCTGCGAGTGATCGCCAACCGCGTGACCCGCAACGCCTCCATCGGCATCGCCGAGGCGGCCGAGGTCCTGGGCCGCGAGATAGCCTGGGCCATTCCCGAGGACGGAGAGCCCGTTCTTTCGGCCATCAATCAGGGCACCCCGCTGATCCAGGCCTTCCCCAAGTCGTCCTCGGCCAAGGCCGTACGGGCAGTGGCCAAGGGCTTCGCGCCCGAAGCGAAGAAGGCGGGCAAGGGCTTCGGCCTGCCGTTCGCCTCTTTCTTCCGCAAAAAGGGCAAGGACTCGGACACCAATGACAATCTGGCGGGAGCGGCATTATGAACCTCGCGGAACGATTGAACAGAAACGCGGTCAGGCGCAGCGCCTCCGCCGCCGCTCCGGCGGCGGCCAAGCCCAAGGCCAAGATCAAGGCGAAGGCAGAGCCCCAGACCGTCAAGGCCGAGGCCGCCGAACATTATTTCGACATCAAGACCCGCATTCACGACCGGCTTATCGACATGATCGACCTCTCGCTCCTGGACTCCCTGGCCGAGTCGGAGATGCGCAGCGAGATCGGCAAGGTCACCGAGGGGCTGCTTTGGGGCGAGTTCCGCAACGCGCCGCTGAACCTGGCCGAGCGCAAGCGGATGCTGGCCGAGATCCAGGACGAGGTCATCGGCCTGGGGCCGCTGGAGCCCTACGTGCAGGACCCCACGGTCAACGATATCCTGGTCAACGGCTACAGGCAGATATACGTCGAGCGGTCGGGCAAGCTCGAATTGACTCCGGCCCGGTTCAAGGACGACGACCATCTGCGCAAGATCATCGACCGCATCGTTTCCCGGGTGGGACGGCGCATCGACGAATCCCAGCCTTTGTGCGACGCCCGTCTGCTCGACGGCTCGCGCGTCAACGCGGTGATTCCTCCGTTGGCCATCGACGGCCCGTCGCTCTCCATCCGTAAATTTTCCAAGGACCCGCTGGAAGTGGCCGACCTCATCGGCTTCAACTCCCTGACGCCGGAAATGGCCATGCTCATGAAGGGCATCGTGCAGACCCAGCTCAACGTGCTCATCTCCGGCGGCACCGGCTCGGGCAAGACCACGCTGCTCAACTGCCTGTCGCGCAACGTGCCCGAGGACGAGCGCATCGTGACCATCGAGGACGCGGCGGAATTGCAGCTCAAGCAGGAGCATCTGGTCCGTCTGGAGACCCGCCCGGCCAACATCGAGGGGCGCGGCGAGATCACCATGCGCGATCTGGTCAAGAACTGCCTGCGTATGCGCCCCGACCGCATCATCGTCGGCGAGGTCCGCTCGGCCGAGGCCCTGGACATGCTCCAGGCCATGAACACCGGTCACGACGGCTCGCTGACCACCATTCACGCCAACACCCCGCGCGACGCGCTCATGCGTCTCGAAACCATGATCTCCATGGCCGGGCTGAATCTCAACGCCCTTTCCATGAAGCGCTACATCTCCTCGGCCATCGACGTCATCATCCAGGCCACCAGGCTTGTGGACGGCACCAGGAAGGTCATTTCCATCCAGGAAGTGACCGGCATGGAAGGGGAGATGATAACCATGCAGGAGATTTTCGCCTTCGAGCAGACCGGCATGAGCCCGGAAGGCAAAGTCGAAGGGTACTTCACCGCCCGGGGCATCCGGCCCAAGTTCGCCGAGAAGCTGGAGCGCATGGGATTCCCGTTCCCTGCGGAGATGTTCAACGTGACCCCCCGGCCCGCGAGGAAGGAGTAAGCCATGACCATGACCGTCGTCATCGCCGCGGTAGGCGTGCTTTTCGTCTTCCTGCTCGTCATGGGTATCGGTTCGCTCATGCAGTCCGGTTCCGACAAGGTCGACCGCCGGGTCAAGAACCGTCTCCGCTCTATGGCCATTTCCGCCGATCTCAATGCGGCTTCCGTGGACCTGGTCCTGCGCGAGTCCGCCATGAGCGAGGTGCCGATGTTCAACCGGCTCCTCGAAAACATGCGCTGGTCCGCCAAGTTCAGCAGGCTCATGTATCAGGCGGACGCCAAGGGCGCTCCGGGCATGTACCTGCTCCTTTGCATGTTGCTGGCGGTCGTCGGATTTTACGCGGGCAGCTTCTCCGGAAGGCTGTGGGTTTCGCTGGCTGCGGCCATCCTGCTCGGCAACATCCCGGTCTGGCTCCTCATGAGCAAGAAGCGCAAGCGCATGGACCGGTTCCAGAAGCAGCTCCCCGAGGCCCTTGATCTCATGGCGCGTGCGCTCAAGGCCGGACATACCTTCGGCGGCGGAATGCGCATGGTGGCCGACGAGTTCGACGGCCCCATCGGGCCCGAGTTCGGCAAGACCCTGGATGAAATCAACTACGGCATGGACGTGGACCGCGCTCTCTCCAACCTGCAGGAGCGGGTGGACTGCCCGGACCTCAAGTTCTTCGTCGTCTCGGTGAACATCCAGCGCGAAACCGGCGGCAACCTGGCCGAAATCATCGCCAAGATAGCCGCCCTGGTGCGCGAGCGGTTCGCCCTGTTCGGCAAGATTCGAGTGCTCTCGGCGGAAGGGCGGGTGTCCGCATACATCCTCGTGGCCCTGCCGTTCCTGCTGACCGGCATCCTGTACGTGGTCAACCCGGATTACGTCAGTCTGCTGTGGACCCGGGAACTTGGTCAGAACATGGTCTGGGCCGCAATCATTTCCACGGTCTTCGGCGCGCTCATCATCCGCAAGATCATCAAGATCAAGGTGTAGGGAGGACGGCATGAACGATCAGATTCTTCCCCTGTTCGCGGCGGGTATCGGCTTCGTCTCCGTGCTCCTGGCCGGATATGGACTCATGGGCTACCTGAGCGGCGCAAGCGATTCAGCGCGGCTCAAGGAGCGGGTCTCGGGCACGGCCGTAAAGCGGTCCGACGCCCTGACCGCGCCGTTGGGCAACGCCATGAAGAGATTCGCGGAATTGTTCGGCAGGCTGGGCACCAAGATCGGTCCCACCGAGGCCGCCGAGATCGACAAGAGTCGTCTGCGCCTCATCCAGGCCGGGCTGCGCAAGCCCGATTCGTACAAGATTTTCCAGGGTCTCAAAGGCTTTCTGGCCGTGGGGCTGGGCGGAGGCTTCCTCCTCTTCCGGTTCTTGTTCATGCCCGACATGGCCCTGCCGATGACCGGCTTCGGTTTCGTCCTTTTGGCCGCCGTCGGTGTGTACGGCCCCGAGTACTGGCTGAGCAAGAAGATATCCAGGCGCAAGATGGATGTGGGCGATGAACTGCCCGACGCGCTTGATCTTCTCGTGGTCTGCGTGGAGTCCGGCATGGGCCTGGACCAGGCCGTGGACCGCGTCTGTCAGGAAATGAGAACCTCCGGGCCGATCATCAGTTCCGAATTCAAACTGCTCACCCTGGAGCTGCGTGCGGGCAAGTCCCGCGTCGAGGCGCTCCGTTCCATGGCCGAACGGGTGGGGCTGGACGACCTGAACAGCCTTACCTCCCTGCTCATCCAGGCCGACGCCTTCGGCATCAGCGTCGGGCGGACCCTCCGGGTCTATTCGGACGCCATGCGCGTCAAGCGCTCCCAGCGCGCCGAGGAAAAAGCCGCGAAGATGCCGGTGCTGCTGCTCCTGCCGCTCGTGACATTCATTCTTCCGTCCCTGTTCGTGGCCATCCTCGGACCGGCGGTCATCATGAGCTTGGATATGTTCGTCGAGATGAACAAACAATAGCGCGGAACCGTAAAGGAGAACAAAAATGAAGAAGCTTTTCATCCTGGCAGTTGTTGTTATCGCCGGGCTCGCCCTGTCCGGTTGCGCGAACAAGTCCCTCAACGACAAGACCTTCGACGAACTGGCCTATGGCGACGATTCCTCGATCAATCTGACAAGCGAGCAGCATGAGCAGGTCGGCGACGGCTATTCCCGCCGCGCCAAGCCCGAGATGGCCATGGTGCATTTCAACAAGGCCATAGAGCTCGACAACGGCAACCTCGCGGCCCGCATCAAGCGCGGCAATCTGCTGCTCTCCCAGGGGCTGGATGAACAGGCCCTGGCGGAATTCAATACGGTCCTCAAGATGGCCCCGGACCACGCCATCGCCAACGAAGCCGCCGGCTGCGTGTACTTTCGGGCCGGGCTGTACGGCGAGGCCGAGACGCATCTGAGCCGCGCCGTGTCCCTTAATCCCATGCTCTGGAAGGCCCACAATTTCCTGGGAATCCTGTATGACCGCGCAGGCCGCTACGAAAAGGCCGCCGAAGAGTTCTCCGCCGCCCTCGAATTGCATCAGGGCAACGGCGCGGAGGATATCTACAACAATCTGGGCGTGGTTTACATCGCCCGCCAGCAATACGACAAGGCGGTTGAAACGTTCCGCCTGGCATTGAAGAACGGGGGCGTTTCCGCCCGCACCTACAACAACCTCGGTCTCGCCCTCGCCCGCTCGGGCCGCCTGGACGAGGCCATCGAATCCTTCAAGTACGCCGGTGGCGAAGCCAAGGCCAACAACAATCTCGGGTACGTCCTGCTGACGGAAAACCAGCCGGGCATGGCCGTACCGTATTTCGAGAAGGCGCTTGAGCTGTCCCCCCGCTACTATGTGAAGGCCGCCGATAACCTGAAGCGCGCCCGACTGTCGGCCCGCTTCCAGGATACCGGCAACCAATTCAGTGGTTCCACCCCGAACCCTCTGCTTCGTCAGTCCTTCCCCGACCCGAAGCAGAACCCCGGCGAGCCTGTGGCATCTCCCGCGTCCGCAGGCTCGCCTTCCTCCTCCGTGGCGGTCGTCGAGACCTCGGAAACGATCGTCGAGGCTCCGAAAACGGTCATCACGACGGCCGTGAAGGAGGAGGGTTCCGGGGGTGAGAATATAACTTCCCGGCAGAAGTCCTATGGACTGCACGTCAGCTCCTGGAACAACCGCAAGAACGCCGTCGCCCATTGCGAGGAGCTCCGCAGGCAGGGATTCGAAACCTGGATCAACCAGGTCGACCTCGCCGACAAGGGCGTCTGGTATCGCGTTCTGGTGGGCAACTTCGCCTCGGCCAGGGAGGCCCGTGCCGAACGAGCCGACGTGCTGGCCATCCTGAACCTCGATAACGCGCAGGTCTACGAGCGCACGGACTCCATGCCCGCCGCTTCTGCGCAGCTTTAGTCCCGGCCAATGGCCTTGAAAGGCACCGGTCCACACGACACCCCGGAACGGTCGGCGTCCGCCGACCCGACCGGGGTGCCTGCCGCATGGTTCAACCTTCCCTTTTTCGGTGGATTTCCGTATGTTGCATTAAAAGACATGATGCACGTTTCGGGCCTGAACCGACCTGGGAGACACAATTTGGCCGAACGCACCAACCGCTTCCGCGTTCTCACCGTGGACCATGACGAGTCCATGCGTATGCTTTACCGCGATATCCTCTGCTACGAGAGCGAGGAGCCGTCGGCCCTGGAGGCGTTGTTCGGCGACGACGCGCGCCTGCCGTCCCGGGAGGAGATCGACGAGGACGCGGTCCGGCCGGTTTTCGAAGTGGTCCAGGCAATGGATGCCGAGAGCGGGTATATGGCCATGGAACACTCCATCGCCAGGGGCGAGCCGTTCTCCATCGCGCTCGTCGACATTCATCTTTCCGATCTGGGCGCGGCGTTGAGCGGCCTCGAACTGGCCGAGAGCCTGCGGAGCCTGGACCCGAACGTGGAAATCGTGCTCCTTTCGGCCCGCCACGATGTTCCACTCAAGGAATTCAACAAGAGGGTCCAGCCGCCCGAGAAGCTGCTCTTCGTCCAGAAACCGTTCCGCTCCCCGGAGCTGAAGCAGATCGCCTTGTCCCTCGGTTCCAAGTGGGATGCGGAAAATCGGCTGCGGGACCTGAACGAGACCCTGGCCAGCAAGGTCGAGGCCCGGACCAGCGAACTCAATGCGGCCAACAGGCGGCTGCGGCTGGACATAGCCAAACGCGCGGCGGTCCTGCGCGAGTTGCAGGCTTCGGAGAAGCGCTACCGGCTGCTTTTCGAGAGGAACATCACCGGCAACTTCGCGGCCGACCCGGACGGCGGCATTCTGGACTGCAACGCGACGTTTGCCGAAATGTTCAACTTCCTTTCGCCCAGGGACGCCCTGGGAGCGAACATCTTCGAACTGTGGGACCGGGCCGGGGGCGGGGAGCCCCTGCGCGACCTGCTGGCCGTTCCCGGGCGCATGTCCAATCAGGAGGTAGTCTTCACGCGCGGCGCGCTCAGGCGGCATCTTCTGGTCAGTTGCGACACGGTGACCGACGCCGAGGGCGAGCCGGTTGAGGTTCGCGGTTATCTTTTCGACATCTCCGAGCCCAAGCGGCTCGAGGAGCAGTTGCGTCAATCCCAGAAGATGGAAGCCCTGGGCACCCTGGCCGGGGGTATCGCCCACGACTTCAACAACATCCTGGGCGTCATTCTGGGCTACGCGGAGATCATCGAGTCGTCCGCCGAGCCTGATTCCGGCCTGGAGCGGCGTATTCAGGAGATATCCAGGGCGGGCCGCCGGGCGCGCGACCTGGTCACGCAGATTCTCAATTTCTCCCGGCAAGGGCCGCAGGAACGGCACTCCATGACCCTGACTCCGCTCATCAAGGAGGCCCTGAAACTGCTCAGGTCCAGCGTGCCCTCCAACGTGGAGATCATCACCCGGTTCGAAACCGACCGGGATCAGGTCATGGCCGATCCCACCCAGATGCATCAGATTCTGCTCAACCTCTGCGGCAACGCCTCCCAGGCCATGCAGGTGACGGGCGGAGCCATGACCCTGACCCTGGCCGATGTGCGTCCCGACGATCCCGTGCTGCCGCCGGGCGATTTGGGCAAGGCCGAGCGGTTCGTGCGGCTGACCGTGGCGGATACGGGACCGGGAATCGACCCCGACGTGGCCGAGCGCGTCTTCGACCCCTTCTTCACCACCAAGAAGCAGGGGGAGGGGACCGGCATGGGGCTGGCCATGGTCCACGGCATCGTCAAGCGGCATGACGGCTATGTGGAGCTGGAAAACCGGCCGGGCAGCGGCGCGGCCTTCCATGTTTTCCTGCCGCGCAGTTCCGAGACCGAGCGTCCGGACGCGGACATTCCCGCCGATCTGGTGTTCCGCGAGGGGCGCATCCTGTTCGTGGACGACGAGAAGCCGCTCACGGACATCGGCCGCGAGATGCTGGAGTCCTTCGGATTCCAGGTGGTCACGCGCACATCCTCCATCGAGGCACTGGAAGCCTTCAAGTTCCGGGCCGACGATTTCGACCTGATAATCACCGATCAATCCATGCCCAACATGACCGGCATGGAGTTCGCCCGCGAGGTCTTGAAGATTCGCGCGGACATCCCGATCATACTGTGCACGGGCTTTTCCGATGCGGTGTCCTACGACCGGCTGCGCGACATCGGCATCGGCGACTTCATCATGAAGCCAATCCTCAAGCACGATCTGATGGCTTCCATCAGCCGTCTGCTGTCCGGCGAATAACGCCGCTGGGAGTAGGAGGAACCGGGACGGAACGCGTCCCGGGCCGGGCTACGCGGGGTCCACGTAGTAGGTGATGCGTGTACGCGGGGAGAGGTATTCGAGCATTTCCGGGGAGAGCTGGGCGAGACGGATGGATTTTTCCACGCGCAGGTCCGGCTCGTCGGCCAGGTCCACGATGAGGGCTTCCTTCTTGGGCACGTCCGGATCGTAGAGCATCACGCTCGGGTTGAGCTGGTTCTTGGGGTTTACGGCCATGACCATGCCCACCTCGCCGTTGGACAGCTCCACAACGGTGCCGGGCGGGTATACGCCCAGGCAGCGGATGAACAGGGCGAGCAACTGGACGTCGAAGAGGTGCTTCTGCTGCCCGAACATATAGGACAGGGCCAGGTAGGGCGTCAGGGACTCCATGGGATCGGGCCGGTTGCAGTGGTTGTCGTAGGCGTCCGCAATGGCCACCATGCGGGCCAGCCGGTCTATCTTGTCTCCGGCAAGCTTCTGGGGAAAGCCCGAACCGTCCATGCGTTCGTGGTGTTGGGCCGTCACCGTGGCCGCCTCGCGCGGGAAGACGTCGATCGCCGCCAGCATGGCCGCGCCGTGGGCGGGGTGCCGTTCGATGAGTTCCTTTTCCGGCCGGGTCAACTCGCCGCGCTTCTTCAGTATCTTCTTCGGGATGCGGTCCTTGCCGATGTCGTGGAACAGTGCGCCCAGCCCCAGAATGGTCATTTCCTCTTCGGAAAGACCGGCCTCCTTGCCCACGATCATGGACAGCACGGCCACGTTCATGGGGTGCGAGTACGCGGATTCGCCCCGATCCACCACGTTCATCAGGTGCAGGGTGGATTCGCGGTCGTCCAGGAAATAGCCGGTCATGCGCGAGACGAAACGCACGGCGTCGCCGACCGAATCGGCCTGCCCGGCGGTCACGCCCTTGAGGATGTCGTTGAAGGCCTTGATGCAGGCGTTGAAGCGCTCCTCGCATTGGGCGATGCGCTCTTTCTTCCGTTTCAGCCTGCGGGTGCGCTCCTTCTTGACCTCCCACAGCCGGTCGATGACTTCGCGGGGCACGGGCTCGGATTCGGGCCGGGCCGTTTCCCCGCCCTTGGCCGGGACGGCGGGCAGGACGTCGCATTTCTCAGGGATGCAGATTACATGGGTAATGCCCAGGCTCCGTAGGAGGGCTATCTGGTCATCGTCCCTGATCTTGAAGTTGCTGAAAAGGAACGGGTGCTCGAACCAGTTGGTTTCTTCCAGCCGGATGAAGACGCCCGGCTTGAGCTGGGCAACCGAGATGCGGAGTTCGGGCACGTTTTTGTCCACCATGGGCGGGAATATACAACATTGCGAAGTTCCCGACAACACTTAAGGAAGAAATGTTTGTTTAAACGCTTGATTAATAACGAGTTCATTAAGTTTATGTCCGTTATCCACGATTTTATACGGCCCGTTGTCCCGCGTCGGCCGGGACTTGAGCCGACTCGCCTTTTCCCGGAAAAGCGTTGCCAATATGTCCCAAATGGTTTAATTCTGTGTTTACAGGCAGGTTTTCCACATTCTTTCATGTTGGAAAAATTGAATTAAGGCGGTCTATTTGTCATGACGAAGGGCGCAGGCTCCGGGAGACGCTTTCCGGTCGGCTTTTTTGCAGTCTTCTTCTTTTTCGCAGCCGTTGGCGGGCTGGTGTATTTCCAGACCGATTTCTTCCGTGGCGGTTCTCCCGAGCGCGGCCTGTCGGGGCTGGTCTTCGTCAGGGGGACGGTCTCCCTCGACCGGCTGGCTTTGTCCGACCGGGAGGTCGAGGACATCAACCGGGCCGTGGAGAAATATCGCGACACGTTTACCGGTGTGATCCTCACGGTGGATACGGTGGGGCGCGTGGACGATATAACCCCGTCGACGGTGCTGGTCTTCGCCGTGGAGTTGCAGACCAACGGCGACCTGGTGGTCAAGTCGTGGAGCCGCAAGGTCCCGCGCGGCAAGATGGTCTCCCAACTGGTCGGCTACATGGGCAAGGCCGCAGGAGAGTACAAGGAGTTCAAGCGGTTTCCCGACGTCAAACAGAATTTCAAGACTTTGTATATCTAGCCGCTGAAAGATGTTCGCCGAAAGGCCCCGGACAATCGTCCGGGGCCTTTTTTATTTTGCTTCATTCCTCGCGGCGCATTGGGTCAGCGTCGCTCCATGTCCTGAAGGAGAATGTCGAGGGCCTGGATGGAAATGCGGATTTCCAGGAATGAATAGAGCATGGAGACTATCAGGAAGAGGAGGCTTGCGCCGAACAGGATCTGCCCCGCGAGCATGAATTCCTGGAAAATGCAGACCATGGCGAAGATGCAGGCGAGCATGGACAGGACGCCGTATACCTGCATGTTCCGTATCATGCGCACTCGCGTCCGCAGATTGTCGATCTGGGCCAGAATGGATTTGTCCGGCGACCGCCGATATTCGTCGTGCAGGGTGCGGATGCGCGCCGCCAGCGAGAGGAAGCGGTTGGTGAAGGCGAGCATGAACAGGGAGATGGCGGGGAAGAGCAGGGCCGGAGTGGTGACGGTCATCTGCATTGGGGCCTCGTTCCGCGTTTCGGCCGTCCGGCCGGGCGCGTGTCTGGATAGCGGGTTAGGGGAAATGGTCCGGCTTTTCGGTGCGGAAGCCCGGACATTCGAATGCTAGCCGATCGGATGGCGGAAGTAAATCGGCCCGGACCGGGCGGTCCCGTGAAAAAAAGGCCGGGCGCGATCGCGTCCGGCCTTTGTCTTCGTCTCGATTTGTCCGTCTATCCCTGCGGCCTGGAGATGCCGACGGTGACGGTTTTTGCCTGGTGGCGGATGGTGTCGATGGGGCGGGTCATTTCCTCGATGGCCTTGTTGAGGACGGTGAGGATGTCGGCCAGGCGCGCCTCGGTGGCGCAAATGGCCTCGGACTGGTTGACCAGCCAGAGCATGTAGTTGGCCAGGGACGAGGCCACCCGGGCGGGCAGGGCCGAATCCGTGGCACCGGAGGCGATCCGC